>CAZMQP010000369.1:0-3071 GCA_964568385.1 uncultured bacterium | reverse complement strand
ATCTACTACCGCATCAGCGACCCGGTGAAGGCCACCTTCGAGGTGCAGAACTTCGCCTACGCCGCCACCACGCTGGCGCAGACGAACCTGCGCAACCTGATCGGCGACAAGGCGCTCGACGAGACGCTCACCGCCCGTGACGTCATCAACACCAACCTGCGCGTCGTGCTCGACGAGGCCACCAACGGCTGGGGCGTCAAGATCACCCGAGTCGAGGTGCAGAAGATCGACCCGCCCGCCGACATCACCGAGGCGATGAGCCGCCAGATGAAGGCCGAGCGTGACAAGCGTGCGGCGATCCTCGAGGCGGAGGGCTTCAAGCAGTCCCAGATCCTCCAGTCCGAGGGCGTCAAGCAGTCCGAGATCCTGCGCGCCGAGGGCGACGCACAGGCCAAGGTGCTGCGTGCGCAGGCCGAGGCGCAGGCGATCGAACTGGTCTCGAACGCGGCCGAGAAGCACTTCCAGGACCGCGCCGAGGTCAGCAAGCGCCTCGACGTGCTGCGCGAGGTGCTGGCGCAGCAGACCAAGTTCGTCGTGCCGGCGAACTCGGACTTCCTCAACGTGCTCGGGCTCGACGACAAGAACGTGCTGCCGGTCAAGCGCTGACACGGCGCGAAGGTCGAGGACGGGGCGTCGCCTCGAGGCGACGCCCCGTTCGCATGCCGGCTCAGGCCGCCCGGCGCGCCTCCGGGGCCGCCTCAGGCGCTCCGTGGTCGTCTTCGAGCCCCGCCGCATCGAGCCCCGCGGCCGCTGCGGGCTCCTCGGCGGCGACCAGCGTCGCCACCGCGCCCAGCGCCGCCAGCATGCGCACCCCCTCGCCGCCGCTGCCGCCGCCGAGGATGGCGAGGCCGGCCAGCGCCAGAAATCCGAGCGCCAGCCCCCGCCACCGCCAGGCCTCACCGGGCCGCTCGCGCCGGAGCTGCCACGCGCGCTTCGCCAGCGTCGCCAGCAGCAGCATCGCGACCACGGTGACGCTGAAGTAGAGCGGCTGCTCGAGCCGCGCCAGCGGCGCCGCCCCCAGCCCGAGCCCGCCGAGCGCGAGATGCGGCAGCAGGCCGAGCGCACCGGCGCATGCGGCCACGCGCCACGCGGCGTGCGCGCCCGGTTCGCGCGCGCGGCCAGCCGCGACGATCGTCGCGAGGAGCAGCGCCTTGCCCAGCCCGAATCGGCTCGTCCACGCGCGGTCGGCCGCCTCGCTCCACTCGGCGAGGCGCGCGAGCCCGCCGGCGCTGGCCCACAGCGCGTGCAATCCGAGCCCGAGCGCCGCCACGCCGAAGACGCCCCACAGGGCATCCGAGGCGCCGGGCGTGTGGCGTGCCAGCGTGTGCAGGGCGTAGAACGCCATCGCGCAGGCCAGCACCTGCCGCAGCCAGGCCGCGGCGGGGCCGGCATCCTGCGACTCGACCGCCTGGAGCGCACTGAGCACGAGACCCGCCAGCACGAGGCGGTCCACCGGCGTGCTCCATTGCTCCGCACGCGCCCGTGCGGGCCCGGTCAGCAGGAACGTGGCGGCGAGCAGCGCGGCGCTCGCCAGCGTCGTCGCCCAGAGCGCGGCGCCGCCGCCGGCGAGCGCGCCGGCGAACGGCACGGCCAGCAGCACGACGGCGAGGGCGCGCAGCAGCGCGGGCGCGTAGGTGCGGCCGACGGATGGGATGGCGTGGGCCATGCGGCTCCGGAGACGGGGGGATCGGTGCGGTGCGGGCGGCGTCGGGCGTCCACTTCGGTCATCGGCGCGGGCCCCGGAGCGCTCCAGCATGCGGCGGCGCGCGAGAGGCCGTTCGGGCGGCGGGCATCCGGCATGGCGGAATCCGCGCCGCCAGCGATGATGAACCGGCGTTCAGCGGCCGTGCAGCCGCTCGCGGATCACCGCCACCGCCTGGGCGCCCTGCGCCATCGCGACCGAGATGCTGGGCAGCAGCGGACGCACGACGTCGCCGGCGGCCCACACGCGGTCGGCCGAGGTGGCGAAGCGCGCGTCCACGCGCAGCCAGCCGCCGGGCTCGTGCGCCAGCACGTCGCGGCACCACTCGCTGTTGGGGATGACGCCGATCTTGACCACCACCGCCTCGCACGCCATCCATCGCTCGCCCGCGCCGTCTTCGAGCCGCAGCCCGGTGACGTGGTCGTTGCCGGTCACCTCGAGCACGCGCACGCCCTCCTCGAGCCGGATGCGCGGCTCGCCTGCGAGCCGTGCGCGGAAGTCCGGCCGCGCCCGCGCGGCGCCGCGCGCGAGCACGCTCACCGTGCAACCGGCCGCCGCCAGGTTGAGCGCGTTCTCGAACGCCGCGTCCCCGCCGCCCACCACGGCGACCGTGCGGCCGGCCAGCCACGAGCGGTCGCGCGTCGCCGAGTGCGACACCCCGCGGCCCGCGAGCGCCGCGGCGCCCGGCACCTCGAGCGGCCGCCGCCGCGCGCCGGTGGCGATGAGCACCGCCTCGGCCTCGACACGGCTGCCGTCGGCGAAGCGCACGGCCGGCAGCGGCCGGCCCTCCGCCGGCGGTTCGAGCGCCGCCGCCGCCGCGCCCACGGTGACGTCCACTCCCGCCGCCTCGAGCTGGTCGGCGTAGAGGCGAGCGAGACCGGGGCCGTCCACCGCCATGAGCCCGGCCACGTCGCGCGGCTCGAAGTGCACCATGTGCAGCTGGCCGCCCGGAGCGCTCCCGCGCTCGACGAGCCTCGCGCTCAGCGACAGCCCGCGGGCCCAGAGCGCGGCCGAGACGCCGGTCGGCCCGGCGCCGACGACGAGCAGTTCGGGACGGCTCATGCCGGGGGCGCCGCCGCCACCGCCTCGGCGACCTCCCAGAACGTCTTCGGGGACAGCGCCGGCAGCGCGTGCCGCTCGGCGAGGCGGGCCAGGCAGTCGAGCCGTTCGCCATCCACCGTGGCCGAGGCGTTGCCGTGCTCGCGCAGGCGCACCTCGACGCTCACGCCCGGCACGCGCACGAGGCGCGTGGCCCGCCTGAGCCGCAGGAGCAGATCCCAGTCCTCGCTGTAGCGGAACGCGGGATCGAAGCCGCCCAGCGCCTCGAACACGCTGCGGCGCACGGCCCATGCCGAGGGCGGCAGGTAGT
>CAZMQP010000368.1:0-3073 GCA_964568385.1 uncultured bacterium | reverse complement strand
GACTCGACGAGATCGCCGCCGAACTCGTGGTCACGGGCTTCACCCTCGACGGCCGCCGCGCCGTCGCGCGCGTGGTCCGCGGCGAGGTGGCCGCGGGCGACCTCGTGCGCCCGACCGCGGCCTTCGCGCAGCGTGCCGGGTCGGATTCAGCGAGGCGCTGAGCCGCGGCTGGCGAGCGCCATCATCGGTCCGCGCGGGGCCAGCTCGATCCACACCACCGTGAAGCCGTCGCGCGTCTGGTAGCGGCGCTCCGAGATCACGTCGAGTCCGGGGGTGGCGGCGGCGGCGCCCTCGCGCGACCAGATCTCCTGCCACGCGGGCCAGGCGCGCTCGGCGCTGCGGAAGCACAGGATCACGTGGCTGAAGTCGCAGCGCGCGCGGGTCGCGGCGAGGTCGGCGGGTGAGTGCGCGAGGTGGATGACCGGCCGACGGGTGCGCCACGCGAGCGTGGGGCCGAGATTGCTCATGACGGTCTCGTTGCCCTCGAGCCGGTCGGCCAGCTGGATGGCGAGCCGCGTGAGCGTCGCGCCGGTGGGGACGCCGCGCTCGAGCGACGCCGCGCGCGCCTCGGCGAACCCGCGGTGCGTGGACCACGCGCCCCAGCCCAGCGACAGCAGCGCGGCGAGCACGCAGGCCGCCACACGCACGCGCCGGCCGCCGAGCAGCGACTCGGCCCGCCACAGCAGCGCCCACAGCGCCAGCAGGCCGGCCGCCTCGGCGAGGATGCGCGCCGGGAACAGGTAGCGCAGCCACGGGATGCTGATCGCGGCGGTGAGCACGCCGAGCAGCGCGGCGCCGAGCGCGACCGCCGCCGCCGCCGCGAGCGGTCGCGAGGGCCGCGTGAACAGCCACGCCGCCAGCGCCCCCAGCCACAGTCCGCGCGGGCCGAGCGTGAGCGAGCCGAGCAGCGAGGGCGTGTGCGAGGCGGCCTTGGCCGCGAGCAGCCGCACGGCCTCGAAGCCCGACGGCAGCGCGGGCAGCTCGGGGCGGTGGTAGATCATGAACCAGTCGAGCCCGGCGACGCGGTCGAACACCACGAAGCGGGTCAGGTCCCACGCGGGCGATCCGAACTGCACCCACTTGTAGGCCCACCACGGCGCCAGCGGCAGCGCGAAGCCGGCCAGCACCAGCGCCGCGTTGCGGCCGCGCCGTCCCTGCGCGCCGCTCCATGCACCGGCGAGCGCGAACAGCGGCGCCAGCCACAGCATGTTGGCGCGGAAGAGCCCGGTGATCCCGAGCACCAGTCCGAACACGAACGGCCGCCGGTCGGCGGCGCCCATCGCCAGCCCGAGCAGGCCGAAGAACAGCCCCAGCGTGAACGGCAGCTCGGTGAAGCCGCCGACCGCGAAGTGCTGCGCCTCGGGGTCGAGCGCGAAGGACAGCCCCAGCGTGATCCCGGCGCCGGTCCGCGCCCACGCGGGCCCTTCCGGCCACGCGCGCGCGAACAGGTGGCGCACCGCCAGGGCCAGCGAGGCCGCCAGCATCAGGAAGCACACGAACGGCACGATGAGGGTGAGCCAGGCGCGGTACTCGGAGCCGGGGGCCCACTCGTAGGGCACGATCGCCAGGATCGCGGCGTTCACCAGCACCAGCCCCGGCTGCACCACCGCGAGCGGCCACGGCGGCGAGGGGTGCGCCGCCAGCTCGACCGGGAAGGCGAACGGCGTGGTGAGCGTGCCGCGCTGCGCCAGTTCGCGGGCGGCCAGCGCGTACTGGCCGGTGTCGAAGTTGAGGAGCGGCGAGCGGCCGCCCAGGTCCCAGGCCTGCGCGTGCAGCGACCACAGCACGGCGGCGGCCACGAGCACGACCGGCAGCACCACCAGCTCGCGCAAGGGGACACCGGCTCGGACCATGGCGGGCACGTTACGCGCGCACTCCGTGCGTGGCCAGCGCGCCGACTCCACGCCGCGCTCGTGGCGCCCGGGCGCCGCACTGGGACGGCGGCCGTTGCACCCCCCGCGGCGGCGGCGCAGAGTCCGCCGGTCCATTCGCCACCGCCACCTCCCGGAGGCTCCATGTCCGCGCGCATCCTCGCCCTCGCCGCCGCGTTCCTGCTCGTCCTCGCCGCACCCTCGCGCGTCCTCGCGCATGCCGAGGCGGCGGCCGATGCGCCCGACGTGCGGCTGCCCTCCGACCCGCGTCCGGTGTTCCAGCACATCCAGCTGCGGCTCGATCCCGACAAGCGCAGCTACACCGGGCAGGTGGACGTCGATCTCGAGGTCGCGGGCCGGCCCGGCCGCGTCCAGTTCCATGCCGAGGGTCAGCGCCTGACCCGCATCGCCCTGACGCAGGGCGCCGACACGATCGCGGTCGAGCGCACCACCGGTGAGCGCGGACTCCAGACGCTGGCCCTGGCGCGCCCGCTGGCGCCCGGCCGCGCCCGGCTCCACATCGAGTTCACGCATCTCTACGGCACGCGCGCCGTCGGCCTCTACAAGGTGCAGCAGGCGGGGCGCGGCTACCTGTTCACCCAGTTCCAGGCCACCGACGGCCGCGAGGCCTTCCCGCTGTGGGACGAGCCGTGCTTCAAGTTCCCCTATCAGTTCACGCTCGAGATCCCGCAGGGCCGTGAGGCCGTCGCCAATACGCCCGTGCAGCGCGAGACGGCCACCGCCGACGGCTGGCGCCGCCTCGAGTTCGCGCCCAGCAAGCCGCTGCCGAGCTACCTGCTGGCGCTGGCGGTCGGTCCGCTCGAGTTCACCGAGATCCCCGGCCTACGCATGCCGACGCGGGTCGTCACGGTGCAGGGCCAGAAGCACCTGACGGGCACCGCCGTCGAGAGCACGCCCAAGCTGCTCGCCGCGCTCGAGCGCTGGTTCGGCACGCCCTACCCCTACGAGAAGCTCGACCTCATCGCCATCCCGGAGTTCGCCTACGGCGCCATGGAGAACGCCGGCGCCATCACCTACCGCGACGACATCCTGCTGCTCGACCCCGCCACCGCCAGCGCCACCGACCGCCGGCGCCACGTGAACACCCATGCGCACGAACTCGCGCACATGTGGTTCGGCGACCTCGTCACCATGGCGTGGTGGGACGACCTGTGGCTCAACGAGTCGTTCGCGGACTGGAT
>CAZMQP010000367.1:0-3088 GCA_964568385.1 uncultured bacterium | reverse complement strand
GTTCCTTATGTCCTCGAAAGTATTTCACCTCTCGAGTGATCGTCTTGCGGAGTTTCGCCGAGCGGCTGGCCTTGGATTGGGACTTGAGAAGGTCCTCAAGTCGGTTGACCACGAGTGCTTCATCTCCATGGCGTCGGCCTCAGGTGCCTAGAGGGTGAATCCTTCACCCAGGTAGTACTGCCGGGCCAGCGGGTTCTCGGCGAGTTCCTGCGGCGAGCCGGAGAGCTGGATGCGGCCATCGAACATGATGTACGAGCGGTCGGTGGTGTTGAGCGTCACGCGCACGTTGTGGTCGGTGATCAAGAGCCCCAGCCCGCGCGCGCGCAGGCGGCCGATGATCTCCTGGATCTCCTCGACCGCGATCGGGTCGATCCCGACGAACGGCTCGTCGAGCAACAGGAACGACGGCTGGCGCGACAGCGCGCGCGGGATCTCGACGCGCCGGCGCTCGCCACCCGAGAGCTTGTGGGCGTGGCGGTCGGCCAGATGCGTCAGATTGAGGTCGTCGAGCAGTTCCTCGAGCCGCTCCTCGCGCTGCGCCTTGCTGAGCGGCATCGTCTCGAGGACGGCCATGACGTTCTCGCGCACGGTGAGGCGGCGGAAGATGCTCGGGTCCTGCGCCAGGTAGCCGAGGCCGAGCCGCGCGCGCCGGTAGACGGGCTCGCGCGTGATGTCCTTGCCGTCGAGCCGGATCGCGCCCTCGTTCGGCCGCAGCAGGCCCACGATCATGTGGAACGTCGTGCTCTTGCCGGCGCCGTTGGGACCGAGGAGGCCCACGACCTCGCCGCGGCGCACCTGCAGCGAGACGCCCTGCACGACACGGAACTTGCCGTAGTAGCGCACCAGCCCCTCGGCGACGAGGCCGTCGGTGCCGACGACGGGCGACTCGGTCGTGTGCAGCATCGTCTCGGTCATCGTGGCGCCTCCGATCCCGGGGCGACCAGACGGCCGGCGCCGGGCTGGACCGTGGCGCGCACCTGATGGCGGAACTCGAAGTGCTCGAGGTTCGGATCACTCTCGAAGCCCACGCCCTCGAGCACGGAGCCCTCCTTCTCGACCCGCACCAGGAGATCCGACATGATCCGGTGCGAGCTGTTCAGGAAGCGCATCTCCTCGGTGCTCATGCGCCAGCCCTCGACGGTCTGCAGCACGACGTTGCCGCGCGCGACCATGTCGCGGGTGCGCTGGAACAGCTCGCCCTCGCGGGCCACCAGCTCCGAGCTCTTCACGCCCTTCTCATCGAAGAACAGGATGCGCACGGTGCGGGCCTTGACGAGGTCGCGGGACTGGAACGTGGCCGCATCCTTGGCGAACAGCGTCCACTGGGCGCGCCCGGAGTCGGTCTCGGTGATCGTGAAGTCCTCGACCTCGCTGTCGGGCAGCTCCCCCTGGAGCGAGGAGCCCGAGACCTTCTTGCCGCTGCTGCACCCGGCCAGCACGGCAAGCCCGACCCCGAAGAGCAGCAGGGCGAGGAGTCGAGGCGAGGTCTGGGGGGCTACGGAGGACATGGCGGTTCCGGTCGGCTGGAGGACGATCGTGGTCTGAGAGGCACGCTAACAAGCGGGCGGGTAGGGTTCAAGCAGGCTCTGTGCCACGCCCACACCCTACGGTGCCGCTTATGGTTATCGGCCAATAGGCACGCCCACTTGCGCGCGGAGTGGCGCATGGCGGACGCCCTCGTCGGGCCGCCGCCACGACCCTTGGATGCAGCGCCCACCGGACCGGACCGCCCGCTCAGCCCTTTGCCACCGCCCGCCGGTAGATGCCGTGGAACTGCACCGCCCAGGTCTTGCCGGAGTCCTCGGAGACCTCCCAGACCTGGTGGACCTCGTCGGGGCCGACCGGCTTCCAGGTGATGCGGTCCTGATGCGGCTTGCCCTGCCGGGTCTGCTGCGGACCGACGAGCACCATGTCCTGCCCCACGAGTCCGCCCTCGAGCGAGAGGTAGGTGCCGGAGTCGTCGACCCAGACCTGATGCCACTTCCCACCCACGCGGTCGAACGTGTTGTAGCTCTCGCCGCGCCCGCCGCGAGCACCCACCCAATGCTCCTGGATGACGCAGTCCCCGAGCGGGCGGGTCACGCTGTTGCGACCGGCCGGCTTGCCATCGGGCGTGGTCACCTCCCACTCGCCCACCCAGAAGTCGAACTGCCTGAACTCGGGACGGCTGCAGGGCACACGCGGCGGCGGGTCGGCGGCGCGGGCGGTGTGCGCCCCCACGATCGCGAGCGCGGCGAGCGCGAGGAGTCGCAGGGAACGGGCAAGGGCAGCGGGTGGGTGCGGCATGTCGGCCTCCAGGGAAGATGCCCGGTCCCCTGCACTCTCCGCTCCCTACGACCACCGGACCAGCCGCTCGGGTGGAGCGCGGCGGATGGCACGACGAGCGCGCCCGGGGCGCGGCACGACACGGCTGCGCGCCGCCTCGTGCTCTGCTAGCCTTGCGGCCATGCGACCTCTCCTTGTCCTGTTCGCAGCACTCATGATCGCCGGCGCGGCGCACGCCGCACCGGCGCGCCACGCCCGCCCGCAGCCGTTCGCGTCCTCGGCGTGGAAGCCGGTCCTGCCGTTCATCGAGGATGACCTCGACCGCGCGCTCGCGCTCGCCAAGGAGCGCAAGCTGCCCGTCTTCATCGAGGGCTGGGCCCCCTGGTGACACACCTGCCGGTCGATGAGGGCGTTCACCTGGACTGACCAGGCCCTCACGCGGCACGCCGGGCGGTTCGTCTGGCTCAGCCTCGACATGGAGAAGGCCTCGAATGCGGCCGCCCGCAAGCGCATCGGGATCTCGGCTTTCCCGACGTTCTATGTGCTCGACCCGAACGACGGTCACGTCGCGCTCCGCTGGCTCGGCAGCGCGAACGTCGCCCAGTTGGAGCGCCTGTTCGACGACGGCGAGCTCGCCGTGAAGGGCGGCGCCAAGGGTCCGGCGCTCGAGGCGCTGGTCGCGGCCGATCGCGCCTACGGCGCCCAGAAGTACGCGCCTGCGTGCGACGGCTACCGACATGCGATGCAGGCCGGAGGCCCGACGTGGCCCGGCTACCGCCGTGCCGCGGAGTCCTACATGTTCGCCGCGAGCCAGGCCGACTCT
>CAZMQP010000366.1:0-3113 GCA_964568385.1 uncultured bacterium | reverse complement strand
GCCCGAGCGTGCGGGACGCCCGGCCCCGGCGCGGCGCCGGCGTGGCCCCTCGGTTGCACGGTGTCCCCCGTGGGTGAGCACTCGGTCGAGCGCCGCGCCCGCCCGGAGTTCCACGCCACCTCGCTCCACTTCGGAAGGACCTCATATGCGCCCGCACCGCACCCGTGTCGCATACCTCCTGCTGGCCCTCGCCCTCACCGCGGCGGTCTCCAGTTGCTCGCAGTCCCCGACGGCCCCGCTCACGGGATCCCCGGGCGCCTCGCCCCTGTCGTCCGCGCGCTGGTCCGAGGAGCTGCCGCCGTCGCCGCAGGTCGAACCCGTGGACTCGCCGGTCGCCGCGCTCGGCGCCACCACCACGCGCACCATCCAGGGCATCCGTGGCGGCGTCGTCCAGGCCGGCGCCTTCCGAGTGGTGTTCCTGCCGGGCGCGATCCGCGGCTCGGCCGAGGTCACGGTCAGCCAGCCCGACCTGTCGCGGAAGGAAGTGGACCTCGAGATCTCGCCGCCCTCGGCCAACGCGTTCCGCGTGCCCGTGCTGCTGATCGCCGACTGCCAGGAGATGAGCACGCCGCTGCTGCAGATCCAGACCATCTACTGGTGGAACCCGGGAACCTCGCGCTGGCAGGAGGTGCCGGGCGTGACCGTGAGCCTGCTCGGGCGCAGCGTGCAGGCGCCGCTCTGGCACTTCTCGCGCTACAAGGTGGACGGCAAGGCGGGCTGGTGAGCCCACACCGCTCCCGAGAGGGCGGCGAGGCGAGGCCGGGCTCCCGAGAGGGCCCGGCCTTCCCGCTTTCCGGAGCGCGGGGCAGCGCGTAGAGTCGCGGTCCGTTCCCCGCGACCGCCACTCCTCCCGTCAGGATGCCGCCATGAGCACGCTCACCGACACCATCGCGACGCCCCACTTCACCGGGCCGGCCGTGGACGAGATGATCGCCGTCCGGCGCGACCTGCACATGCACCCCGAGATCGGCTTCGAGGAGGTGCGCACGTCGGGCGTCGTCGCCGACCGCCTGCGCGCGCTCGGGCTCGAGATCCGCACCGGCGTCGGACGCACCGGGGTGCTGGCGCGCGTCAAGGGCGGCAAGCCCGGCCGCACCGTGCTGCTGCGCGCCGACATGGACGCGCTGCCGATCCAGGAGGAGAACGACGTCCCGTACCGCTCCACGCTCGCGGGCCGCATGCACGCGTGCGGTCACGACTGCCACACCAGCATCCTGCTCGGGATCGCCAAGCGGCTGACCGACACGCGCCAGGACTGGGCCGGCGAAGTGGTGCTGTGCTTCCAGCCCGCCGAGGAACTGGGCGGCGTGCTGGGCGGCGCCGAGGCGATGATCGCCGATGGCGCGCTCACGTGGAGCCGTCCCGAGGCCGTCTTCGGCCTGCACGTGTGGCAGGACCTGCCGCTCGGCGTCATCGGCGTGACCGAGGGCCCGTGGATGGCGGCGGCGGACACGTTCAGCGTGACCGTCAAGGGCAAGGGCGCGCACGCCGCGATGCCGCATCACTCGGCCGACCCGGTCGTGTGCCTGGCGCACATGGTGACGGCGCTGCAGACCGTCGCCAGCCGCGCCACCGACCCGTTCAAGGAGGTGGTGGTGACCGTGGCGCAGCTGCAGGCGGGCTCGGCCTTCAACATCATCCCCGAGACCGCCTGGATGAACGGCACCGTGCGCGTGTTCGACCGCGCCGTGTGGGCCAAGCTGCCGGGTCAGATGGAACGCATCTGCAACGGCGTCGCCTCGGCGTTCGGGTGCGAAGCCGAGTTCGTGTACGAGCGCGGCAGCCTGCCCACGGTGAACACGCCCGCGATGTGCCGGTTCGCCCGCGAGGCGGCCGTGTCGGTGGTGGGCGCCGAGCGTGTGCGCGGCGATGTGCGCACCATGGGCGGCGAGGACTTCGCGGCGTTCCTCGACCGCGTGCCCGGCGTGTTCATCGCCGTCGGCTCGCGCAACGAGGAGCGCGGCCTCGTGTGGGAGCATCACCACCCGCGGTTCGACGTGGACGAGGAGTGCCTGCGCATCGGAGCCGAGGTGCTGCTGCGCACGGCGCTCGGGTACCTCGCCTCATGAGCCGCGCCGCGCACGGACGCGCGCGACTCGCCGCCCTGGCCGCCGCGGCCCTGTGGCTCGCCGCCGCGGCGCCCGCCACCGCGCAGGACGGTCCGCTGCGATGGGCCGACGCGCAGTCCCTGCTGCGCGCCGCGCAGCGCGACACGCTCGGGCACGGCGGCGATCCGGCCGCGCTCGACTCGCTCGGCGTGGCGCTGCGCCGCGTCGGGCGCCTGGCGGACGCCGAGGCGATCCACCGCCGCGCGCTCGCGGCCGGTCCCGAGCGGCGCGAGACCCTGGCGGCGCTGGGCAAGGTCGTGCTGCTGCAGGGGCGCACCGAGGAGGCCGCCGCGCTGCTGACGCGCGCCGGCGATGCCGAGGGCGCCGTGGGCGACCTCTACCTGGCGAAGCTGCGGCTCGACGACTGGGCGGGCGCCGCGGCGCTGGCCGCCGCCGCGCTCGACGCCGGACGCGAGCCGCTGCTGGCGCGCATGGCGGAGGAGGGCGCGTACCGCCTGAGCGACAAGGGCCCGGCTGAGGCGCGCATCTCGTTCCAGCGCGCGCTGCCCGTGCCGCTCGTGCGTGCGACCATCAACGGCCAGCTCGTGGTGCTGGCGCTCGACCCGGGCGCCTCCGAACTGCTGCTCGATCCGGCGGCGGTGCGCGTGAACCGCGTCCAGGCGGTGGCGGGTGAACGCGGACTGTTCTGGAACGGCTCGCGCATCGCGGTCAAGAACGGGTGGGTGCGCTCGCTCGGGCTCGGCGGCCTCACGCTCGAGGGTGTGCCGTGCGGCGTGCTGCCCCTTCAGAAGTACAGCCTCGCGGTGAACCCGCAGGGCCGCTACATCCAAGGCGTGCTCGGCATGAGCGTGCTCAAGCGGCTCGGCCTGACCATCGACATGAACCGCCACCGGCTCGAACTGCGGCGCCCGGGCGCCGAGCTGGCCGCCGGCAGCGGCACGAGCGTGCCCTTCGAGTGGTGGGGCGAGCACGAACTCACCGTGTACGGTTCGCTCGCCGGCGGCCGCCGCATGGCGATGCTGTTCGGCACCGGGCTGCCCGAGG
>CAZMQP010000365.1:0-3118 GCA_964568385.1 uncultured bacterium | reverse complement strand
CGAGGAGGGCCGCATCCGCGAGCTGGTGCATCACGTGCAGGCCGAGCGCAAGACGCAGGACCTCGCCTACGAGGCGCGCATTCGCCTGTCGCTCGCGGGCCCGCCGGCGCTGCTCGACGCGGTGCGGCGCTGGGAGGAGTTCATCGCCAGCGAGTGCCTGGTGGAGGGCTTCGTCTACGACGCGCCGGCGGACGCCAAACCGGTCGAGGTCGAGGGCGACCCGGTGCGCCTGCACGTCCTCGCGCTGCCGGCCCCCTCGCGCACCTGACGCGCCGCCGCGGACGTCAGTCCGCGGTCTCGGTCTGCTCCAGCGCGATGATGTAGTCGTCGGGCAGGCGGTGGTGGCGGGCGCCCTTGAGGATGGCGTCGAGATAGCGGCGCGAGGGCGGCGCCGGGTTGGACTCCCGCGCGATGTACACGCAGGGCCGCAGCCGCCGCGGGAACGAGCCGTCGTCCGGCCGCGTCAGCTCCACGTACATGAGCTCGCGGTCGTACACATTGTGCTGGTCCCCGGGCCCCTTCCAGCCCTCGTACTCGTCGAGCGCCGCGAGGTCGGCGTCGGTCAGCTCGAACACCATGCCCCACAGCACGGCGCCATGCGCGAGCTGGATGCTGGCCACGCCCCCGCCCCACGAGTGCGACGTGCGCGGGAACGAGAGCTTGTGATCGTGCAGCGCCGCGAGCCCGACGACCTGGTGGCCTGGGCAGCGTGCGCGCATCTGGTCGGGATCGAGGTTGGAGCCGTACGCGAAATAGAGCATCCCATCTCCACGGGGTCAGGGGGAACCGGACCGCAGCATAGCCCAATCGCGCCGGCCGGGTCCCGCCGCGCGGCGGGCGGGGCCGCGGCGCTGCGCTATAGTCGGCGCCGTCGCCGCCACCGGAAGCGCCACCTCGAACCGCCGCGGAGAACCCCGATGCCCGTGGACATCCTCGCCTTCGGCCCCCATCCCGACGACGCCGAGATCGGGTGCGGCGGCCTGCTGCTCAAGATGAAGTCGCTCGGCCACCGCACGGGCATCGTGGACCTCACCTCGGGTGACATGGGCTGGGGCAGCCCCGAGATCCGCGCCGAGGAGGGCCGCCGCGCCGGCGCCCGGCTGCGGCTCGACGAGCGCGAGTGCATGGATCTCGGCGACTGCCGCGTCGAGGACACGTTCGAGAACCGCTGCAAGGCGGCGGCCCTGATCCGCAGGCACCGGCCCCAGATCGTGCTCGCCCCCTACTACGACCTGCCGATCGGCCGCGGTCTCGGGCACAACGACCACTACAAGAGCGGCGAACTGGTGGCGAACGCGTTCAACCTCGCGCACCTGGCCAAGGCGCCCATCGAGGGCGAGCCCTACCAGGCCAAGGCGCTCTACTTCTACTTCATCCCGCCCGGCACGCGCGCCACGTTCGTGGTGGACATCACCGAGCACGCGAAGGACTGGCTCGACGCCATCGACGAGCACCAGTCGCAGTTCTACCACCCCGACCGGCCCCGACCGGCGGAACTGCCCCACCCGCGCGAGGCGTTCGAGGCCAACGCGCGCCACTGGGGCTGGCAGATCGGCGTCAAGTACGGCCAGGCCTTCCTCGCCACCTCGCCGCTCAAGGTGGACGACCCCATGATGCTGGTGAAGGGAGTGACGCCCCGCCCGTGATCGCGGTCCCTCTCGCGCCCGCGCTGCTGCTGCTGGCGGCGCTCGCGGCCAACGCGCTGCCGCGCGAGCCGGCCGAGCGCGTGCGCGCGCTCGGCGAGCGCTATCGCGCCCACCTGCTCGCGCACCGGCCCGACCTGGCGCTGCGCTGGCGGCTGAACGGGGCGCGCGCGCAGTGGGCGCCGGTCTCCGCCGCCACGCTCCGGCGCGACGCCGCGATCGTGGCCGCGCTGCGCGCCGAGGCCGAGGCCGTGGACGCCGCCGCGCTCGACGCCGAGAGCGCCTCGCTGCACCGCATGCTCACGAGCCGCCTCGCCGAGGAGGAGGCGCAGTCGGCGCCCGGGGGCGCGCTGTGGCGCGACCCGCTCGCCTGGGTGGGCATGTTGCGCGACCTCGTGGCGGGAGCGGTGGACGACGCAAGGCGCTCGGCCTGCCAGCGCACGCAGGCGGTGACCCCCGTGCTGCGCGCCGCGCCCGAGCTGATGCGCGCCGCGACGCTGGTGATCGGCGGCCCGGCCGACCGCGAGGGGCTGCGCGACTCGCTCGAATCCGCGCGCCACTGGCTGCGCGCCGGTCTGCCCGCGCTCGCGCTCGAATGCCGCGACCCGGCCCGCCTCGGCGACTTCGTGCGGGCCGACTCGCTGGCGGTGCAGGCGCTGGGCGACTTCGGCGCGTTCGTGCTCGCCGACACCACCTTCAACGGACCGGCGCGGGTCGGACGGCGCAGCGTGCGCGGGGCGGCGGGCCGATGAGCGGCCGCATCGCCGGGCGATTCACCGAGCTGCGCCGGCTCGGCCAGGGCGGCATGGGCAGCGTGTCGCTGGCGCTCGACCACGCCACCGGCGCCGCCTGCGCGCTCAAGCGCGTGCACGTCGGCGACGATGCGCGGGCGGCGGCGCGGCTGCAGGCCGAGTTCGCGGCGCTGTCGCGCGTGCGCCACCCGGCGCTGGTCGAGGTGCGCGACCTCGTGTTCGAACGCGGCGGCTCGCCCATCCTGGTGATGGAGTTCGTGCCCGGTCTGCCCGCCGACCAGGTCATCGCGACCGGCGACGTCGGGGCGATCGTGCGCATGGCGGTGCGCGCGTGCGACGCGCTGGTGGCGCTGCATGACGCCGGCGTGGTGCACGGCGACCTCAAGCCCGCGAACCTGCTGGTGCCGCCCGAGACCCCGGGCGACGTGCGCCTCGTGGACCTCGGGCTCGCGGCCGTCGCCGGGCACGAGCGCCCGGCCTTCGCGGGAACCCCCGGCTACGCGGCGCCCGAGCTGCGGCGCGGCGCGCCGGCCTCGGTGGCCAGCGACCTGTTCGCGCTCGGGGCGACCCTGCATGCCCTGCTCACGGGCTCGCTGCCGCGCGCCTCGCACAGCAGCGGCCTCACCGGGGATGCGGGCGACCCGCCGAGCGACGCGCGCGCCCTCGAGCAGGCCGGCGCCCCGGCGGCGCTGGTGTCGGTCATCCTGCAGCTCATGGCGAGCG
>CAZMQP010000364.1:0-3118 GCA_964568385.1 uncultured bacterium | reverse complement strand
ACGCCGCCTGCTGCACGTCCCCCCCGCTCACCACCTCGCGGATGGGCAGGCCGAACGTGCGCGCGAACGCCCAGTCGCGCTCGTCGTGGCCGGGCACCGCCATGATGGCGCCGGTGCCGTAGCTCATCAGCACGTAGTCCGCGATCCACACCGGCAGCTTCTCGCCGTTGACGGGGTTGATGGCGTGGCCGCCGGTGAACACGCCGGTCTTCTCGCGGTCCTCCTGGCGCTGCAGGTCGCTCTTGCGCGCGGTGGCCTCGACATAGGCGGCGACCTCCGCCCGCTGCCCGGGCGTGGTGAGTACGCCGACCAGCGGATGCTCGGGCGCCAGCACCATGTAGGTGGCGCCGAACAGCGTGTCGGGCCGCGTGGTGAAGATGCGCAGCACGCCGGGTGCGCCCGCCAGCGCGAACTCGACGTCGGCTCCGATGGAGCGGCCGATCCAGTTGCGCTGCATCTCGAGCGTGCTGGCCGGCCACTCGACCAGCGGCAGGTCCTCGAGCAGCCGCTCGGCGTAAGCGGTGATCCTGAGCACCCACTGGCGCATCGGCTTGCGCACCACCTCGAAGCCGCCCACCTCCGAGCGCCCGTCCACCACCTCCTCGTTGGCCAGCACGGTGCCCAGTTCGGGGCACCAGTTGACGGGCACCTCGGCGACGTAGGCGAGGCCGCGCTCGTAGAGCTTGAGGAAGATCCACTGCGTCCAGCGGTAGTACTCGGGATCGGTGGTGTCCACCTCGCGGTCCCAGTCGTACGACAGCCCCGCGCGCTTCATCTGGCGCCGGAAGTTGTCGATGTTCTGGCGCGTGGTGATCGCCGGATGCACGCCGGTGCGGCGCGCGAACTCCTCGGCCGGCAGGCCGAACGCGTCCCAGCCCGTGCAGTGCAGCACGTTGAACCCGCGCATGCGCTTGTAACGGGAGACGATGTCGGTGGCGGTGTAGCCCTCGAGGTGGCCCACGTGCAGCCCGGCGCCGCTCGGGTACGGGAACATGTCGAGGCAGTAGTATTTGGGCGCGCTGCGGTCATCGCGGGCGCGGAAGGTCCGCTGTTCGACCCAGTGCCGCTGCCACTTGGGCTCGATGCGGGCGAAGGGGTGGCGGTGCGTGCTCATCGGGGGGCGGCGCTCCTGGGCGTCGGGCGAAGCGGCGAGGTCGGGGTCGGGCCGCGAAGATAGCGGAACGCCGCGCCGGGCGTCACCCGGCCGCGCGCGGGAATCAGCCCGCCGCGACCTCGCGCGTGGCCTGCTCGAGCGCCGCGACCGCGCCGAGCCGGCCGGTCTTCCATGCCGACTCGGCGCGATAGACGGCATCGAGCGCGCGGGCCAGCCGGCCGGGTCCGAGCCGGCGGCCGAGCGCCGCCGAGGCCGCCCGGTCCCTGGCCCAGCCGCCGAAGGCGCCGCCGACCAGATTCGAGAGCGCGAACATCAGCGTGCCCTCGTTCTCCCCCGCCGCCAGCAGGCGGCCGAGCCGCCGCTGCGCGATGGCGGACTCCCCCGCCGCCAGCGCGGCGAGATAGCCCGGCAGGTCGGCGCCGACGACCGGCCGCATCAGCGCGGCGACGTGCGCCTCGGTGACCTCGCCCGAGGTGGCGAGCGCCGGCAGCTTGGACACCTCGTTGAGGAAGGCGAGCGGTTCGCCCTCGCAGCGCGACAGCAGGCCCGAGAGCACCGTCCGCTCGGCGCGCAGGCCCGCGGTGGCGAGCCGCGCCTCGCCCCAGGCCATCAGTTCGGCCGCCGGCACCGGGTCGGGGGCCTCCCACCGCGCCTGGCAGGCGGCCCGCAGCGGCGCCAGCGGCTTGCGCTCCTTCTCGGCGGCCGATTCGACCAGCACCAGCGTGGACTGCCCGCCCGGGCGCAAGAGGCCCGCGGCGAGCGCCGCGATCTTGCGGTCGGAGCGCGTCAGCTCCTCGATGTCGAGCACGAGGGTGAGCTCGCGCGGCGTGAACAGGGAGACGCCGTGGTAGGCGTCGAGCATGGCGTCCACGTCGTCCTCGCCCGGGCGCAGGATGCGCGCCACCGGGGCCTCGGGCACGGCGCGCGCCCACGCGTGGCGCAGTTCGGCGAGGAACGCGGCCTTGAGCGCCTCGCCCGGGCCCTCCACGTAGAGGGTGCCCGGGCAGCGGCCCTCGCGCGCGGCGGCGATCAGCGCGAGGCCGTTGCCGGGCGGGGCGGCGGGGCCGGCCGCCGCGCGCGTGCGCGGGGCGGCCGGCCGCTCACCAGCCTTCGACGCTGCGGCTGAGGACTTCCTCGGCGATCTTGAGGATGGCTTCCTTGCGTCCATCGAGCTCCGTCCTGGCCGTCTGGCCCGGCACGTCCTGCACGTAGTAGTTGGCGGTCTTGACGAGGTCGGCCGACCACAGCTCACGGTTCTTCACCTGGTCCTTGAACGTGACCTGCACGCCGATGGTGACGCGGTACTCCTGCGCCTGGGCGGAGTTGGAGAAGCCGAACACCGAGTTGCGATACTCGGTCACGCGCCCGCGCACCACCGCGTTGGCGCTGCGCTCGTCCACGATGCGCAGGCGGTTGTCCTGCACCAGGCGGTCGATGACCGCCTGCGTGATGTCCTGCTCGAGCGTGTACTCGCTGGTGCCGTTCTCGAACGTCGGCACCGCCACCGTCCTGAGGTGCCCCGGCAGCGCGGCGTTGCTGGTCGTGTAGCCGCACCCGGACACGGCGAGCCCCGCCGCCACGCAGCCGGCCAAGAGGCCGGCGCGCAGCGCGCGGGGCAGACGGTCAAGCCGCCGATGAACGCGGTGGAGCGGAGCTCTGATCCTGGGCCTCGTCGTCCTGCTGGATGCCGTAGAGCTTCATCCGGTAGCGGAGCTTGTCGCGCTTGAGGTTGAGCAGCTCGGCGGTCCGGCTCTGGTTCCAGTTGGTAGCATGCGAGGCGCGCAGTATCAAGAGCCGCTCCACCTCCTCGAGCAGCGGCTCGAACGGGAGGCCGCCGGGCCCGATGGGGCCGTGCACGGCCTCGTCCACCCGCTGGCCGATCGAGGCCTCGGCCGACGCGCGGCCGCGCGAGGACAGTTTGAGGTGCTGGGCCTCGAGGCGCTCGCCCGTCTCGAGCAGCACCGTGCGCTCCATGAGGTTCTTGAGCTCGCGGATGTTGCCGGG
>CAZMQP010000363.1:0-3122 GCA_964568385.1 uncultured bacterium | reverse complement strand
GCTGCACATGCCGGCGTACCGGCGTCACCTGGCCGAGGGCGATGTCGAGGCCCTGTGGGCGTATGTGCAGTGGCTCCGGAGCGACGAGGCCCGGCCGGATTCCGCGGCGGTCACGTCGTTCTGAGCGGGACCCGGTCCCGCCCGTGGGTGCTGGGGTTGCGGGCGGAGCCCCGAAGACCTACTGTCATCGCCCTCGCGTCACGGTGACGCGTCTGCACCTCATCCGGGAGCCCCATGACCGCGTACAAGCATCGCCTGCGCCGCAAGCGCGCCAAGCAGTCCGCGCGCAAGAAGGCCGAGAAGAACCGCGCCGGTAAGAAGAAGGCCAAGTAACACGCCGCTGCCGGCTCCTTGCCGGCAGAGGCCGAGAGCAACCGGCTGCTGCCGGGACATGAACGCCCCGCCGGGTGTGAACCCGGCGGGGCGTCGTGTTGCCGCGAGTGGCCGACGGCGCGGAACTAGTCCGTGCCGGTCCGTCGTTCGGTGGGCGGCAGCGTGCGCCGCGGACGGGGAAGGAAGCCGCTCGGCCGGCGGCCGATGGAACTCGGGCGCGTGGTCGGGAGCGGGAGAAGCGACCGCGAAGCGCTGCTCGTCGGGCTTGCGCTGGGCGCCGGCGCCGCGGCCGGCTTCTCGCCCGAGGCCGGCGCCTCACTGAGGACACGCTGCGCGAGCACCTCGGCCGCGGGACCCGCCTTCACCTCGAGCGTGCTCGCGGTGATGACGAAGATGCGGTGATTGTTGCTGGTCCCGTCCGCGGGGAACAGGAAGAAGCCCTCGCGGTCCGGCGACCAGGACAGCGTGTAGCCGCAGATGAACTCCCCATCGCGGAAGCGCACCGCGATCTTCTTGCCCTGCTGGGTCTCGGCGGGACCGAGCACGAAACCGCGCACATCCTGCCGAGCAGGGTCGCCCTCGAGCGTGCGCACGAAGAACAGCGCCTTCAACTGGCGGAAGCGCAACTCCACGGCCGGCGCGCCATCCTGCCGGTCGACATGGAAGATGCCGCGATTCGGCGAGAAGTCGCGAGTGATGCCCTTGAGGACGCGGCCGTCGGCATAGCGCGCGACGACGAGATTCGTGATCTCCACCGGAGGCTCCAGTGCGGGTGGGAGGATGACGGCGGGGCCGATGGCCCGGGCTCCGGGTGGGGCTTCGGCACGGAGGGCACGGGACTTGAGTTTTCAATCTCGGTTGCGGAAAGCCTTTGTCTTGTGCCAACTTGGCCCGCGGTGCCGCCCATCGGCGGCTCGATCGGCCCGACTCAAGGAGAGAGTCCATGACCTTCCGCATGATCATCGCGCTCACGTGTGCCGTGCTCCTGGCCGGCTGCAACGAGAGTGCGCAGCAGTCCAGCTCCGCCTCGACCACGACGACCCAGGCCACGACCACGCCCGCAGCGGGCGACGCCGCGACGCCGGCGACCGGAGGCAAGGTGCACAAGCTCGCGAGTGGGCTCCAGTACGAGGACATGGTCGTTGGCAGCGGCACGATGGCCGAGCCCGGCATGAATGTCTCCGTGCATTACACGGGCTGGCTCACCGATGGCACCAAGTTCGACTCCAGCCTCGACCGCGGACAGCCGTTCCAGTTCCAGTTGGGCGGTGGTCAGGTGATCCGTGGCTGGGACGAGGGTGTGAAGGGCATGCGCATCGGCGGCAAGCGCAAGCTCACGATCCCGCCGGACATGGGTTACGGCGCGCGCGGCGCCGGCGGCGTGATCCCGCCGAACGCGACCCTCGTGTTCGATGTCGAGCTGCTCGACGTGAAGTGATCGTGCAACGCTGAGGCATCCATGACGGCGCGGCGCTCTCGAGCGGCCGCGCCGTCCGTCTGAACGGGAGGGAGCCCCACATGTCCGCGTCCAACGACGTCGGCCTCGCCATGCTGACCGAGGTCCGCACCATCCTCGAACTCGAGCCCACGCGCGTGCTCGAGGAGGAGCGCGGATTCCGCTGGTGGCCACACGCGCACCCGATGCGGTTCTCGGCGCGTCCGGTGCGCGCCGACGGGACGTCGGTCGTCGCGGCCGAGACCCTGCTGCTCGAGGGTGTCGCGTGCCGGGGCGCCGAGTTCGCGCGCATCGCCTACCGCAATGCGCGCGATCCCGGTCTCTCCTCGCTGCGGCTCGACTCGACGACGGGTGAGCTCTGGCTCCGCGCGGCCGTCGTGGCGCGGGCCGGTGACTCGCTGCCGGCCTCGCAGCGCCTCTCGCATGCCGCACTGCTGCAGGCGGGCGACTCGCTGCGGGCCGCCGATGCGCTCGCGGTCGAGTTCCCCGAGGCGCGGCTCGTGACGCCTCCCGCCCCGGTCGCGGGGCTCGGTGTCGTCGAGCAGGTCGAAGCCTGGCAGGCCTACGCCGAGCGCGGCACGGCGCTCGCCGCCCGTATCGCCGCGAGTGTCGCGGCGCTCCCCTCGATCCGTCCGGCGCCCTGGCTGCGAGTGAGCGCAGCGCCGCACGGACTGGATGCCGAGATCGGGTGCGTCCCCGCGCACCAGCAGAACGCTCCCGGGGAAGGCGTCGCGCTCCTCCGGATCAGCGCGAACCAGGCGCACCCCCGGCTCGGCGCCGGACTGGTCGTCGTGCTCGTCCCGCCGCCGGCGATGGAGCCCGTGGCCGAACGTGCGCCCGCCACCTCGGTGCTGCTCAACGAGGCCGAGGCGCGTGAGTGGACCGGCGTCGACACGCTCGGCGGCTGGTGCGTGCATCCCACGGTCGGCCTCTCGCACGCGCTGTTCATGCCCGCACTGGCCGTCGACGACGACACCGTCGAGGTGCTGGCATGGCAGGCGGGCGTGCGCGCGCGCTGGGCCGTGCAGTTCGTCGAGCGCATCGCCGCGATGCGCTCCGGCGAAAATCCCCGTTGACCCGAAATCCCGGAATCGCCATCCTTGGCGGCAGTCGGAGTTCCGGGAACAGGTTCGCGCCGAGGATGCGATCCAGCCGCTGGTCTCGATGACCGCGGCTGTTGTCGTTTCGAGGAGTGAGGGTGCTCCCGGGGCCGACATCGTTCCGCGATCCGTGATGGCACACTGGGATCGCAGAGAGACGGGGGTGCTTCCCCCGCGGACAGAAGGAGTACGCAGTGGCGACCGGTACCGTGAAGTGGTTCAACGATGCGAAG
>CAZMQP010000362.1:0-3122 GCA_964568385.1 uncultured bacterium | reverse complement strand
GGCGGCGGGCACGGCGCGCGACGCGGCGGGCGAAGCGGCGGGCGCGGCGGCGGGGTCGAGCAGCAGGCGCCCGGGGAGGTTGGCGCGCTCACGCGCCACGGCCGGAGTGGCCGCCAGCAGGGCGGCGATCAGGAAAGCGGTGCTCGGGAGGAGGGTTCGCATCAGTCCGTCTTCCTTCGGTCGAGGGACCACGAGAGATCGCGCTTGAGCGACACCGCCACCGTGCGGCCGGGCTCCTCGATGAACGAGAGCGGCTCGCGGTGGCGGTGCTGGGTGAGGTTGCGGACGGCCAGCGTCAGGCGCGTGCCCGACCAGTTCGCGGCGAGCTCCGCCGCGAACACGAGGAACGCCGGCCGCGCCAGCGTGCCCTGCGTGTCGTCGATGCGGTCGCTCCAGCGCGAGCGCACCGCCCACGTCACCGGATGACGCGCGAACAGCGGGCCGCCCACATCCACGGTGACGCGCCCGGTCCCGACGTCCGTGAGCCGCGCGCCGCTCTCGCGATCGGTGCCACGCGGCAGCGCCGCATGCAGGCTCGCGAAGCCACGCCCGATGCGCCAGCGCGTGGCGAGTTCCACGCCCTCGATGCGGGCGCGCTCGACGTTGGCGTACTGGAAGCGGGGGACCAGGTAGAGCTGCCCCAGGTAGACGAAGGTGATGAGGTCGTCCACGTCGGAGCGGTAGGCGCTCAGCCGCGCCTCGGCGAGCGAGCCGCCCAGCGCATCCGAGGCGCGCAGGCCGGCCTCGAACGACCGGCTGCGCTCGGCGCGCAGCGCCGGGTTGCCGAACAGCCGCAGGCCGCCGTGGATGTCGTTGTTGTAGTAGCGCTCCTCGAGGTTGGGCGCCCGGAAGCCGGTGGCCCCGTGCACGTAGGCCTGCCACGCGCCCATGCGCCACGCGGCGCCCAGGCCGCCGCCGCCCCGCGCGTCGGTGGAGGTCAGCTCGGCGGTGAAGCTGGCGTCGGTCGAGTCGGCGTGCATCACGAACCGGTCGGCGCGCACGCCGCCCTCCAGTTCGAGCCGGCCGAAGGCGCGCCGCGCGTGCAGCGCCGCCGACAGCCCCTCGCGCCACGCGGGCGGCACGCTCTCGCCCGTCACGGTGCGCTCGGAGGTGACCGCGCCGCCGCCGTTGCGCGTGACGATCTCGGTCGTGCGCGGGCCGTCGGTGCGGTCGTGCCGGTACTCGCCGTCGAGCCGCAGCTGCCATGCGGTGCCGAGGTCGAGGCTCGGCTGCAGGCTGCGGCCGCGCACGCGCACGCGGTCGGCGGCCGAGCTCGACGTGGACGCCACCGGCCGGCCGAACCGCCACGTCGTGTCGGTGGAGGTCTCGTCGAAGTGGCTGCGGAAGCGCTGGTCCACCGCGAGCAGGCGCCAGAGCGGCCGGGCCGCGTCGCGCCCCCAGGCCAGCTCGAGGCGGTCTGCCTCGCGCGCCTGCAGCGGATAGACGCCGTTGGCCGACGAGGTCACCCCGAAGGCGGGCAGTCCGACATCGTGCGCGGCATGCGCGCTGTGCTCGAAGTCGGCCAGCAGCCGGCCCCAGCGCACGGCGCCGCGGCCGCTCCACTCGTCCTCGCGGCTGCTGCTGTTGGGCAGCAGGCCCGCGGGCGTGGACAATCCGGCCAGCCGGCCGAGCCCGCCCGAGAGCTCGAGCCCCGCGGTCGGCGTGCGCCAGCGCAGCGCCGCGTTCTCGCGGCGCTCGCCGCCCGGATCGCTGGCCCGCGCCTGCAGCGTCAGGGCGAGCGAGCGCTCGGCGCCGGTCAGCGGCCGCTGCGTGACCAGGTTGACCACGCCGCCGAGCGCACCCGAACCGAACTGGGCGCCGCCGGCGCCCGGCAGCAGCTCGACGCCCTCGAGCCGATCGGCCGAGACGAGCGAGGTCTGGCCGCCGTGGCCGCGGCCGGTGTCGAGCCGCACCCCGTCCACCAGCACCATGACGCGCTCCCCCGACAGCCCGCGATAGGTGACGCGCGAGGCCCACGGCCCGGTCTTCACCAGGTCCACGCCCGGCGCCGCGAGCAGCGCATCGCCGCTCGTGCCCGGCAGGAAGCGCGAGACGTCGGCGCGCGAGAGCTTCTGCACCGTGCCGGTGGAACGCGCTCCGGCGATGCCGTCGCGCTGGCCCTGCACGCGCACCGGCGGCAGCACGGTGACCGTGTCCTGCACGCCGCGCGGCGGCGCCGGCGCGGCCGCGGCCGCGGCGGGCGCGGCGGGCGCGGCCGACGCGAACAGCGCCAGCATGGCCAGGGTGGGAAGGGTCCTCATCACCCTGCAACCTAGGCCGGGGCGTGGGGCGCGCGCCATGAGGAGTAACTCGGATTGGCGCCTCCGTATCACTACGGAGACGCCTCGGGTCAGTCCTTGAGCAGCCCCTGTTCGAGGGCGAAACGCGTCAACTCCGCGGTCGAGCGCATGCCCAGCTTGCGGAGCAGGTTCGCGCGATGCGTCTCGACGGTGCGCACACCGATGTGCAGTTCGGCGGCGATCTCCTTGTTGGCGAGCCCCGCCGCGATGCGCCGCAGCACCTCGCGCTCACGCGCGGTGAGGCGGGCGAGCGGATCGTCCGGGCCGCCGCGCGCGGCATCGCGCAACGCCGCCTGCGCGCCGCCGTCGAACCCGCCGCCGCCCGTCGCGACCCGGCGCACCGCCGCGATGAGATCGTGCGCGATGGCGTCCTTGAGCACGTAGCCGTCGGCGCCGTCACGCACCGCCCGCTGCACCGAGCGCGGATCGTCGTCGAGCGTCAGCACCAGCACGCGCACTGCCGGACAATCGCGGCGCACACGCCGCAGCACCTCGAAGCCGTCGAGCCCCGGCATGTTGATGTCGAGCACGAGCACGTGCGGCGCATGCTCGCGCGTCAGCCGCACGGCCTCGGCGCCGTCGGACGCCTCGCCCACCACCTCCAGCTCGGGCGCGCCGGCCAGCAGCGCGCGCACGCCGGCGCGCACCAGCGCGTGGTCGTCGGCGATCAGGATGCGCAGGCTCATGCGCCGGCCCCCGCCGCGCCGCGCGGGAACGCGGCCTCGAGGCGCAGCCCCCCGAGCGGCCCGCGCGAGAACGCCAGCGTGCCACCGAGCCCCGCCGTGCGCTCGCGCATGCCGAGCAGCCCGAGGTTCGGCTCCA
>CAZMQP010000361.1:0-3137 GCA_964568385.1 uncultured bacterium | reverse complement strand
GCGCGTGGGCGGCGGGCGCGCGCCGCCGGGGCTCTACCTGGCGCGGCTCGAGGACGCGCGCGGCGTGAGCGTGCGGCGCGTGCACTGGCTGGGCGGCCGGTGAGCGGCCGCCGCTTCAGGTCGGTCGCGGGCGTCGCGCGCGCCATCACCGCCTGCGAGGCGTGCCCGCGGCTGATCGCCCACTGCCGCGAGGTCGCGCGCGTCAAGCGCCGTGCCTATGCCGACGAGACCTACTGGGGGCGGCCGGTCCCGGGGTTCGGCGACCCGCGGGCGCGGGTGCTGCTGGTGGGGCTCGCCCCGGGCGCGCATGGCGCCAACCGCACCGGCCGCATGTTCACCGGCGACTCGAGCGGCGACTGGCTCTACGACGCGCTGCACCGGAGCGGCTTCGCCAGCCAGCCGGCGTCGGTGCACCGCGGCGACGGGCTGACGCTGCGCGACTGCTACATCGCCGCGGCCGGGCGCTGCGCGCCGCCCGGCAACAAGCCCCTGCCCGAGGAACTGGCCCGCTGCCGCCCGTACCTCGCGGCCGAGATCGCGCTGCTGACGCGCGTGCGCGTGGTCGTGGCGCTCGGCCGCATCGGCCACGAGGCCTACCTGCGCGCGAGCGGGTGGTGGGAGCGGCTCGCGCCCAGGGCGCGCCCCGCGTTCGGGCATGGCGCCGAGGCCGTGCTGCCGGACGGCCGCGTGCTGATCGCGAGCTTCCATCCCAGCCGCCAGAACACCCAGACGGGGCGGCTGACGCGGGCCATGTGGCAGTCGGTGTTCGACCGGGCGCGGGCCCTCGTGACAAGCTGACCCCATGCGCATCGCCTGGAAGTTCGCACTCGCCCTGCTCGTGCCGCTCGTCGCGCTCATCGGGCTCTTCGGCTACCTCTACCAGCGCCAGAGCGAGGCGCTGCTGCGCGAGGAGCTGACGCGCGAGGGCCGTGCCATCGCCCGCGTGGTGCAGCTGGCGGCCGAGGACTACCTGCGCGACCGCCAGGTGCGCGACCTGCGCCAGCTCGTGGACCGCATCAGCGGCTACGAACGCGTGCTGGGCGTGCGGCTGTTCGACGCCAAGGGGGCGCTCACCTACGAGACGGCGGCCCTGCAGCCGTTTCCGTTCGAGAACTGGCCCGAGCTGCGCCGGGCGCTGGCGGAGCGCCGCGCCGTCGAGTTCCAGCGCCGCTTCGACCGGCAGCCGGCGACGGGCTTCATCGTGCCGCTGCACGACCGGCGCGGGAACCTGGTGGGCGCGGCGCAGGTGCTGCAGCTCGAGTCCTACATCGAGCACGACGCCGAGACGATGCGGACGTTCATGCTCACGCTCACGCTGGCGGTCGCGGTGGCCACGGTGCTCGTCGTGCTGCTGGCGACGCGATTCATCATCGTGCGGCCGGTGGGCGAGCTCGTGCGCAGCTTCCGCGCCGTGGACGAGCGCGGCATCCCCGAGCGCGTGCCGGTGCGCGGGCGCGACGAGCTCGGCTGGCTGTCGCTCGAGTTCAACCGCATGTGCGAGGCGCTCGAGAAGGCCAAACGTTCGCTGATGGCCGAGCAGGAACACCGCCGGACCGTCGAGGGGCGCCTGCAGCGCGCCGAGCGGCTGGCCAGCCTGGGACGCCTGGCGGCGGGGCTCGCGCACGAGATCGGCACGCCGCTCAACGTCATCAGCGGCCGCGCCGAGTCCCTGCAGCGCAGCTACGCCGGGCAGGATCCGGCCGAACGCCATCTCGGCATCATCATCGCCCAGATCGACCGCATCGTCCGCATCGTGCGCGACATGATGGACTTCGCGCGGCCCAAGCCGGCGCGGCGCGCGAGACTCGATCTCGGCGCGTCGGTGACCGCGGTGCTCGAACTGCTCGACCGCAAGCTGAGCGACGCCGGCGTGACGCTCGAGACGCATCTCGACCCCGAACTGCCCGAGGTCAGCGCCGATGCCGACCAGATGCAGCAGCTCATCCTGAATCTGGCGATGAACGGCATCGACGCCATGTCCGAGGGGGGCCGGCTGCGCGTGGACCTGAGGCGCGTCGAGGGGACCCCGCCGGGCGGCACGGACGGGGCCGTCGCCTGTGTGCGGCTCGATGTCACCGACACGGGGACGGGCATCGCACCCGAGGATCTCGACCGCGTGTTCGACCCGTTCTACACCACCAAGGACGCCGGGCGCGGCACCGGCCTCGGGCTGTCCGTGGCACATTCGATCGTCGAGGAGCACGGGGGCTGGTTCGACGTGGAGTCGAAGGTGGGCGAGGGGACCCGGTTCAGCGTCCTGATCCCCGTGGCGCTCCCCGAGCGGCGCAAACGGGCGCCGAGCGCGTGGGATGATCTCCCGGGCCGGTTCGCCGCGGGCCTGAACAAGGCGGTGCTCGAGAAGATCGCGAAGAAGGAGCAGGCCAAGAAGGAACAGGAGAGGAAGGACGAGCAGGCCAGGGCGCGCGCCTCGAAGCCGCCGCGCCCGACCGACCCCTCGGAGTCCCCCGAGGACGACTCCGGAGCGCGTGCGTGAGTGACGAGAGGATCCTGGTGGTCGAGGACGATGCGGACATGCGCCTCCTGCTCGAGGAGGAGCTGACCGCGGCGGGCTACGACGTGCTCGTGGCCGCGGATGGCAACGACGCGCTGGCCCGGCTTCAGCGCCACGCCGTGGATCTCGTGCTCACCGACCTCGCGATGCCGGGCATGCGCGGTGAGCGCCTGCTGCAGCAGGTGCGGGCATGGGACGCGAATGTGCCGGTCATCATCATGACGGCGTTCGGCAGCATCGAGTCGGCGGTCGAGGCGATGCGCGGCGGCGCGCGGCATTATGTGACCAAGCCGTTCCGGCTCGAGGACATGCTCGGCACCATCCGCGCCGCGCTCGAGGAGCGCCGGGTGAAGTGGTCGGCGAGCGACACCGCGAGCCCCGACGCGGACGAGCCGGCCGAGTTCGTGCTCGCCAGCGAGAGCATGCGGCGCGTGTACGAGCGCGTGGAGCGAGCGGCCGCCGTGGCCGCGCCGGTGCTGATCCGCGGCGAGAGCGGCACGGGCAAGGAGTGGCTGGCGCGCGCCGTCCACCGCGGCAGTCCCCGTCGCGACAAGGTGTTCCTGCCGGTCAACAGCTCGGCCTTCCCCGACACGCTGCTCGAGAGCCTGTTGTTCGGGCACCGCCG
>CAZMQP010000360.1:0-3151 GCA_964568385.1 uncultured bacterium | reverse complement strand
CGGCATCACGTAGGGCATCACGCGGCGCACGTCGGGGTCCTGCTTCTGCATGGTGCGTTCCATCTCGGCCACCTGTCTCTCCGCCACCCCCTCGCGCCGCAGTTCGGCGAGTGCCGTCCGCTGCGCGCGGGTCCACGCGCGATCGAGCGCCGGCCGGAAGTCCGGCGCGAGGCTGATCGTGGCCGCGAGCAGCACGAAGGGCGCCAGCATCCAGACGCGCTCTCCGGCCCCCGGGCCGCCGCCTTCCTCCCTCAGTCCCATCCACACCCCGGTCACCGAGGCCGCCGGGATCCACCCGGCCGCCCACAGCGAGAACGGCGGCTGCGGCAGCCCCAGCGCCGCCCCGAGCAGCCCCGCCGCCAGCAGCACCGGGATCGCCAGCGCCGCGCGGCCGAACCGCCACGCGACCAGCAGCGACACCGCCACCGTGACCGGCACCGCGAACCACATCACCGCCCACGAGCCCGGCGTGCCCTGCGCGAGCCATGCGAACAGCACGGTCAGCACACTGAGCCGGAACCACACGAGCAGCGGCGGGCGCCGCGGCGTCTCAGCGATAGAAGTCACTGGTGAACGGGATCAGCGCCAGCAGCCGGGCCCGCTTGATCGCGGTGGTCAGCTGCTTCTGGTGCATGGCACAGGTCCCCGACACCCGGCGGGGCACCATCTTGCCGCGGTCGGTGATGAAGCGGCCCAGGCGCTTGTCGTCCTTGTAGTCGATGAAGCCGACCTTCTCGATGCACAGCTTGCAGAACTTCTTCTTGAGACCCTTGCTCTCACGATCCTTGGCCATCGTCTCCTCACAGTGGGTTCAGGTCCCCGGCCGGCGCCGGAAGGCTCCGGTCGCGGCGCGGGGCGCGGCGTTCGCCGCTCAGTCGTCCGAGTCGCCGTCCGAGTTCGGTCCGCCCTCGCCATCGGCGGCCACGCCGACGGTCAGCTCCGGCGGGACATACACGGTGGTGAGGATGCGCAGCAGGCTCTCCTCGAGCCCCATGCGGCGCTCCACCTCGCGCACCATGCCGCCCGCGCCGTCCCACACGAACAGCGTGTAGACGCCGTCGCGCTTCTTCATGATCTCGTAGGCGAGGCGGCGCTTGCCCCACTTCTGCACTTCGACGACCTCGCCGCCGAGGTCCTTGATCCAGCCGGCCACCTTGTCGGCCATCTCGTTCATCATCCCCTCGTCGAAACTCGGGTCGAGGATGTACACGGTCTCATATCGGGTCACGGTTCCTGTTCCTCCTTCCGGACCTTGCGATTGAATCGGTTCATGGCGCTGGTCCACCCCTCGGCGAGCCAGCACTCGATCGCGTCCGCCGCCTGGCGGACCCCTTCCTGCATCGCCGGCATCTCCTCCGGCGAGAACGTCTCCAGCACGTGGGACCGCAGCGCCGAGGCGCCCTCGGCCGCCCCGACCCCGAGCCGCAGCCGCGGGAACTCCCGCGTGCCGAGCCGGGCCTCGAGACTCTCGAGTCCCCGGTGGCCGCCGCTCGAGCCCTGCGTCCGCAGGCGCAGCGCGCCCACCGGCAGGTACACGTCGTCGGACACCGCCAACCAATCCCCTGCCACCGCCCCGTGCCGACGCTCCCATGCCGCGAGGGCGTCCCCGCTCAGGTTCATGAACGTGAGCGGCTGCAGCAGCACGAGCGGCTTCCCGGCCACCGTCGCGAGGCGCGCCCGGTAGAGCGCATCCCGTTCGAGTTCGTCCGCTGCACCGCGCTCGGCCAGGAGGTCCAGCACCCACCAGGCGACGTTGTGTCGCGTGCGGGCGTAGCGCTCTCCCGGATTGCCGAGCCCCAGCACGAGCGGCATCGGGCCTACTTCTTGTCCTTGTCCTTCTCCGCGGCCGCCTCGTCCTTCTTGCCCTTGGCGCCCACGACCTCCGGCTCCGCCGCCGCACCCTCGGCCGCGACCGGCTCGACCTCGACCGTCGGGGCGACGACCGTGGCCACGGTGATGTCGCCATCGGTCTCGATCTCGACGCCCTCGAACGACAGGTCCCGCACGTGCAGCGACTGGCCGACCTCGAGCTTCGACACATCCACGTCGAGCGACGCCGGAATGGCCGTCGGCAGACAGCGGATCGTCAGCTCGCGCGTGATCGCCTCCAGGATGCCGCCGCCGTCCTTGACGCCGATCGCCGTGCCGACGAGGTGCACCGGCACCTCGACGTGGATCGTCTCGCTCAGCGAGATGTGCTGGAAGTCGATGTGCAGCACCCGGTGGCTGACCGGGTCGAGCTGCACGGCGCGCACCAGCGCGGTGACCTCGCCGTCGCCGAGGTCGAGGGCCACGATCGCGTTGCCGCCCTTGTTGAGGCGCATCGCGGTCGAGAACTCGCGCGACTCCACGGCGACCGCCTGCGGCGTCTCCCCGTGGCCGTACAGCACGCCCGGGATGTGGCCGGCCGCGCGCGCCTTGCGCGCGTGACCCTTGCCGACACCGGCGCGGCGTGCGCCCTTCATCTGGATGACTGCCATGACCACTCCTCCTCATGGATCGATGCATCGGGCGGCGGCACCGCCCGCGTGGGACACTTCGGGTTCAGACGAACAGCGAACTCAGGGACCGTTCCTCGTGGATGCGCTGCACCGCCTCGGCGAGCAGACCGCTCACCGAGCGCACGCGCACCTTGTCGCTCAGCGTTCCGGGCTCGTGGTGCAGCGTGTCGGTGACCACGACCTCCTTGATGGGCGACTCCGCGATCCGCTCGAGCGAACCGGGACAGAAGACGCCGTGCGTGACGCCGGCGCGCGGTGGTCACCAGGTCGTCGAACATGACGACGTTGCGGCCGTCGACGTCGCCGATGATGTTCATGATCTCGACCGAGTCGGCCTTGGGACGGCGCTTGTCCACCAGCGCGAGGTCGGCGCCGAGGCGCTTGGCGTAGGCGCGGGCCATCTTGACGCTGCCGATGTCGGGCGCCACCACCGTGAGGTCGGGCAGTCCGAGCTGGGCGAAGTGCTCGACGAGCACCGGCGCCGCGTAGAGGTGGTCGAGCGGGATGTCGAAGAAGCCCTGGATCTGCGCGCTGTGCAGATCCATGGTGAGCGCGCGGTCGGCGCCCGCCACGGTGATCAGGTTGGCCACGAGCTTGGCGGTGATGGGCGCGCGCGGCTGGTCCTTGCGGTCCTGGCGCGCGTAGCCGAA
>CAZMQP010000359.1:0-3153 GCA_964568385.1 uncultured bacterium | reverse complement strand
GAGGGCGGCCTGCTGCTGACCTGGTACGACTACCGCCTGCCCGGCGGCGAGATCCTCGCCTCGCGCGTCACGCCGCAGGGCACGCTCTCGCCCGGCTGGCCGCTCGATGGCCTGTTCGTGAGCGATCCCCCGGCGCCGGGGTTCCACTACGGCTCCGTCATCTCGTCCGATCGTTCGGGTGGTGCCTATGTGGCGTGGCAGATCGACCGCACCTTCGAAGGCCAGCCCGAGGTCGTGTCGTACCTGCAGCATCTCTCGGGCGAGGGCACGGTGGCGCCCGGCTGGCCCGTGGGCGGGGTGCGTGTGGCGCCGTCGCAGTTCATGAACGACCCCATCCTCGTCCCCGACGGCGCCGGCGGCGTCATCGTCTTCTGGGACGAGTTTCGTCTGCACGCCCAGCGATTCGCGGCCGATGGCGTCGTCGCGACGCGGCTCGCGCTTTCCGACGCCGACGTCACGCACGAGCGCGTGCGGCTCGAGTGGCGCGGCGTCGGCGCGGGCGCGCTCGAGGCCACGCTCGAGCGGCGCGTCGGCGAGGGCGAGTGGCGGCAGATGGGTCGCGCGCGACCCGAGGGCCCCGACGCGCTCGCGTTCGAGGACCGCGACGTGGTGCCGGGCGAGCGGTACGGCTACCTCCTCACCTACCGCGAGCACGGCGTGCTCACGCGCACCCCCGAGCACTGGCTCGAAGTGCCGCTCGGCGCTTCGTTTGCGCTCGCGGGGTTCGCACCCAACCCCTCACCGCGCCGCGGCGCCAGCGTCGCGTTCACGCTGCCCGACGACTCACCCGCCACGCTCGAGGTGCATGACATCGCAGGGCGGCTCGTGATGCGCCGTGATATCGGCGCACTGGGAGTGGGGCGGCACACGATGGCGATCGAGGGCGACGCCCGCCTCGACCCCGGCATGTACCTCATCCGCCTGAGGAGCGCCGCGGGGCAGCGCGTCGCGCGCGGCGTGGTGATGGACTGACGCCCCCCCCTCTCGCTCACGCCGCCGGCAACGCCTCGGGCCGGTGCGGGCTCGCTCGGGGACCAGACAGAGGCCCCGGTCCCTTGCGGGACCGGGGCCCTGGAACTTTCGGTGTCGGTGGCGCTGGGTCACCCCATCCGGGGTGAATCGGCGCCTGGCGGCAGCCGGAGTCCCCTAAGAGGACGCCACCTCCACCGAACGACTACGTGAACTGTCCAATGGATCACCTCCTTCGAAGGGCTCCCACTGCGCGGAGGGACCCATCCCTCCCACTCCCGCCGGTAGCCCCACCGGCCTGAGTGCGCGTGCGCAGGGCACGCGAGTGAGCTGCGGAGAAGTCTGCCCCCGGACGTCCGGGCGCGCAAGTGATTTCATCCCTCGAGCAGCCGCTCCAGGCGCTCGAGGCCGCGGTCGATGGCCTCCACCGAGACCGCCCCCACCGAGAGCCGGAACCAGCCGTCCTCCTCGGGCAGCGCGAACGCCTGGAACGGCACCACCGCGAGGCCCGCGCCCTCGAGCAGCCACTGCCGCACCTCCTCGTTGGTGCGCAGTTCGTGACCGGCGATGCGCGCCGGCAGTTCGATGCGCGCCGACAGGTAGAGCGTGCCGCGCGGCTCGACCGCGTCGATCGGGTGGCCCTTGGCGCGCAGCCGCAGGATCCCGGCATGGAGACGGTCCAGCCGCTCGCGCAGCCGCCGCTCCATGTCGTGCCGCGCCGCGCGGAACGCCGCCGCATCCGACAGGAACGCGGCCGTCGCCACCTGCTCGGGCTTGGGGGCCCAGGCGCCGACGTGGCCGAGCAGGTCGGAGAGCCGCTGCGCCACGGCCGGGTGCGCCACCGCCCAGCCCACGCGCAACCCGGTCGCCGCGAGCGACTTGGAGATCGCGTCCACGAGGACCGTGTACGGGGCCACCTCGGGCACCACGGCGGCCGGGGTCAGCGGCCGGGCGTCGCCGAAGGCGGTGGCCCAGTAGACCTGGTCGTACATGAGGAACACGGGGCGCTCGCCCGTTCCCTCGCGTCTCGCGTTCTCGGCCACGATCTGCTCGCAGATGGCGGCGAGCACGTCGGGCTCCATGTGCGTGCCGGTCGGGTTCAGCGGCGAGCACAGCGCGATCAGGCGGGCGCCGGGGAGCACCTCGGCGATCTGCGCGGGGGTGGGATGGAAGCCGTGGGCGCGGGTCACCGTGAGCGGCACCGCCCGCGCGCCGCACAGCTGCGCGTAGTGGTTGTTGTTCCAGGACGGGACCGGGAAGACGACCGACTCGCCCGGGTCCACGAGCGTGCGATAGGTGGCGTAAATGAGCGGCCGCGCGCCTCCGGCGACGAGCACCGACTCGACCGGCACGTCGAGCCCGAACTCGCGGCCGTAGAAGGCGGCGATGGCCTTGCGCAGTTCGGGGATGCCGTTCGAGGGCGGATAGTTGGTGTGGCCATCGGCGAGCGCCTTCTGGATGCCCGCCACGAGCGCGGCCGGCACCGGGAACTCGCGCGAGTCGAAGTCGCCCACCGTCAGGTTGAGGATGTCGCGGCCGGCGGCGATGGCGGCGCGGACCTGCCCGGCGATGCGCAGCACCTCGGAGCCCACCATGCCCCGGGCCAGCGCCGAGAAGGAGCGTTCGTCGAGACGGGGGCCGGAGTGGCCGGTGACCGGAGGCGTGTGCATGGGCGTCTCCTGCGTGGGCGTCGGACGGCGATGGGTCGAGCCGCCACGCTAGCAGCCGGGCCGCTACACCGCGAACGCCTCCGCCTGCCACGCCAATCCCAGTTCGGAGGGCGGCGCCATGTAGCCCAGCATCGCGCTGGCCGCCACGACGCTGGGCGAGGCCAGGTAGCCCTCGCCGCCCAGTCCCATGCGGTTCGTCCAGTTGCGATTGAAGCTGGTGATGGCGCGCTGGCCCTTGGTGAGGGCGTCGGGGCCCTGCCCGAAGCACGGCCCGCACCAGCTCTGCCGGATCTGGCCGCCCACCGAGCGGAACACCTCGGCGATGCTCTCGCCCTCGAGTCTCGCATCGGGATGTTCGATGCGCTCCTTGACGCCGCCCGAGCCGGGGAAGATCACGAACTCGCGCGCCGCCTTCGCCATGCCGAGCGCGCGCGCCGCGCGCAGCACGAGCGCGGCCGACAGCAGGTCGTCGTAGCCGCCGTTGGTGCACGAGCCGATCATCGCCTTGTCGAAC
>CAZMQP010000358.1:0-3155 GCA_964568385.1 uncultured bacterium | reverse complement strand
CATGACCCCATCCTCTCAAGGAATGGAGCCTCCGGGAATCCCGGCGCGGTTCAGTCCTGCACGGCTGACGGCGCTACTCTGCATCGAGCACCGCCTTGCGGACTTCGTCCGTGAATTCTCGGCTCATCGGACGAAGCACCTCACTGTCCAGCAATCTCTCGCGGTCGCTCAGGGTCATCTTGCGAGGCGTCTTGTTCTTGCGGGAGACTAGGGCATCGATCAGTGGTGCCCTGATGCTACCAGGGATGTAGTAGGTCCCGCTCCGGGCGTACAGGACCCCGATCGAACCGAGCTTCCCGACCACATGCTCCAGCTCGCGGGCCCGCCGGACTGACGCAGCGCTGCGCATCTTGGCGTACTCACGCTCGGGGATCGGTGGCGGGATCGTCGTGGGGATCGGTGGATTAAGCAGGTAGCAGGTATCCCACCACGGCACGTTCACATATCGGACTGATGCCGCATGCCCGTCGAGCCGCAGTGAGTCGACGATGCCCGATGCCTGGAGTCCGGCGATGATCGTGTCCCGCAGGCTCAGCGAGTCGAGGCCTGTCGCCCGCAGCCGTTGATACGTCACACGGGCCCAGTTCTCGAGTTCGACTCGTTCCAGCGTCGATGGGGCACCTGGCGTTCGTCTCACCCTGACCAGGCTGTCGAGATTCGGCCGCGGCCCATCCTCGGCCGGATCTCGCAACCAGGCCGGTACGCGAGCGAACGTCTGTCCCTCGACCACCACCGGTTCACTGGGCTCGAGCCACAGCCACCCGGTCCTCTCGTACACGAGCAGCCGAATGGGGCCGCGAAGAGGGATCCCGTTCCACACCATGCAAGTGTCGGTTCGCGTGATCGTCCCGACCTGCTCGAACCGCGACGGCGACGAATCCGCTGCGGCCTCGGTCGAGAACGCGCAGCACAGCAGCAGCACCCACCCACCGATCAGCCCGCAGTGCGGGCCGGTTCGGCGGATCGGAGGGCGATTCCTTGATCGGCACATGGTCGGATGCATCCTGTGAGGCCCTGGCGGCTACTCGCCGTCGTGCGGATGGTCGCCGTAGTAGGTCTTGAGGCATCCCCAACTGCATGGACTGCAGTTCGGGGGCGTGCCACAGCACCAGCAAGGACAGCCGCTCCCTCCCGACAGGATCGTGGCCCTGGGCTGCGAGGGCCTGTCGCTCATCTTCACACCCCGGCCGCCCTCGAGCCGATGCTTCGGGATGATGTCCCACGTCGACACCACCTCCACCATGTCCTCGTCCCGCAGTTGAGCAAGCGCCTCTGCATAGGTCAGCAAGCTGACTCGTCGGGTCACTGGGTCGGTGTAACGGAACTGGACATACTCCAAAGCCAGTGCCCGATCGCTCTCCTTGGTCCGATAGGCGCGGATGCCGTTCGCGACAGGAGTGGCATCGCCCACGATGTTGACCGCCGAGGGCAGTTTCGGCTAAGAAGGCTGGTCGCTCGCGCATGAGACCGCGAGCATCACGAGTGCCAGCAGTGCGACGTTCAGACTCGACTTGGACGTCATCTCTCCTCCTCGGTGCAGTTGAAGACACCCCAGTCCTCAAAGCCCCCGGATCGGGAATCGGCTGCCAAGCACGTGGACATCGCCGAAAGTGCATGGAACCCGACTTCTCTGACCCGACTCCGCTACAATCCATTCCCAACTATCCGGTGTCAATGACTTTCGGCGGCAAGCCGGCTGGCGCACCACGGGGCTCCGGGGAACCCTGGATGATGTTGAAGCCGCACGGGATGAGAGCACTCGCGCGCGGCCGTGGATGCGCACCGACGAGAGGCACGACGAGTCCTAGCCTCGCGTACTACGTCAAGCCGGGCCGGGTGCTCGACGACTGGAGCCCCGAGCAGCGCTTCTCCCTCACCCATGCCCGCACCTGGCGGCGAAACACGCGGCCCGAGGCACTGGTCAACCTGATCCGCGCCAACCCGCACTCGCCGGGCGAGTTCCGCGTAAGCGGCCGGCTCGCCGATCTCGAGGAGTTCGCGCGGGCGTTCGGCTGTCGCGTGGGCGATGCGATGGTGAACCCGCCGAAGAAGCGGACGCGCATCTGGTAGCCGCTCTGTCAGGATGTGCACAAGCGGCATCGCGATGCCGGGTGCGGGCATCGAAGCTGGCGGACCGAAGGCGGAACCTACGGAGACCCCCATGCGACTCGACGGCATCCATCATGTCACCGCCATCACCGGCGACGTCCGACGCAACGTGGACTTCCACACGCGCGTGCTCGGGCTGCGGCTGGTGGCCAAGTCGGTGAACCAGGACGACCCGCTCGTCTATCACGTGTTCTTCAGCGACGAGCACGGCCACCCGGGCGCCGACCTGACGTTCTTCGAGTACCGCGGCGCCGTGCGCGGGCGCGCCGGCGCCGGCATGGTGCACCGCGTCGTGTGGCGCGTCGCCGGCGAGGAGGCGCTCGCGTTCTGGGCGGCGCGGCTGGCGCGCGAGGGCATCGCGCACGAGCGCACCGAGGGCGCGCTGCGCTTCCGCGACCCCGAGGGTCTGGCGCACGAACTCGTGCCCGACACGAGCGGCGACGAGCCGCGCATCGCCGAGCATCCCGAGATCCCGCGGGAGCTGGCGCTGCGGGGGTTCGAGGGCGTGCGCGCGTTCGTCCGCTCGCCCGAGCCGAGCGGCGAGTTCGTCTCACGCGTGCTGGGCGGCGTGCCGGGCGGCGACGGCGCGTGGATGCTGCGCGGACCCTCGCGCGGCGGCTGGATCGCGTTCGATGCGGCGCCCGTCGAGCCCGGCGTGCCCGGCGCCGGGACCATCCATCACGTCGCGTGGGGTGCGCCCGACGATGAGCACGCGGGCTGGGTGGAGCGGCTGCGCGAGCACCGGGTGGGCAGCACCGATGTGGTGGACCGGCACTACTTCCGGTCCATCTACTTCCGCGAACCCGGCCACGTGCTCTACGAGATCGCCAGCGCGGGGCCGGGCTTCGCGCGCGATGGCGGCGCCGAGGACCTGGGGCGCCGGCTGATCCTGCCGCCGTGGTACGAGCCGGAGCGCGCGCGCATCGAGGCGGCGCTCACCCCCATCCCGGATCCGCGCGCCGGCTGGCCGGCCGACGCCGGCCGCGAGTGACGCCGCCCGGCCCGCCCGGCCCGCCCGGGCGCCACAATCAGTGGCGCTCGGGCAG
>CAZMQP010000357.1:0-3164 GCA_964568385.1 uncultured bacterium | reverse complement strand
TGTCGGGGATCGTTCACGCGTCCTCCTCCAGCCGGGACCGCAGCGCGGCCAGTGCGCGTGCGAGTCTCGACTTGACCGTGCCGACCGGCACGCCCAGTGCCTCCACCATCTCCTCGTGCGAGAGGCCGAGACGGTGACGCATCACCATGGCCTCGCGCTGGTCCACCGGCAGTTCGGCCAGCGCGCGCTCGAGCGCGTCGGCCCGCCGGCGCTGGTCCATCGCCTCGTCCCAGCCCTCGACCGGCCGGAACGACAGCCCGGCATGCTCGATCGGGGACAGGTCCTCGGGTGCGCCCGCCACGAACCTCCGCCGCCGCAGCTGGTCGCGGCAGAGATTCGCGACGATCCGGAGCAGCCAGGTGCGCAGACCACGATCGCCACGGAACGAGCCTCCCTTGTCATGCACGCGCAGCAGGGCATCGGTCACCACGTCCTCCGCTTGAGCGCGGTCCCGCATCATCGAGCGGGCGAGCGTGAGCATCGCGGTGCCGTATCGCCGGTGGATCTCGGCGAGGGCCTCACGGTCCTGCGCCCGTACCCGGGCGATGAGGGCCAGCTCCTCCGGCTCGGTCAGCGGTGGGACTCCTCTCGGGATAGGGACGAGCGAGTCGGGGCAGGGTTCCCGGGCGTTTGCCCCCCGTCCGTTCCCCACCCTACAGTCCCTCGTCCGTCCCCGCCCCCACTCCCCGGAGCCTCCATGCCCGTGCGCGGCATCGGCATCGACATCTGCAAGGTGGAACGCATCGCCGAGTCGCTCGCGCGATTCGGCGCGCGGATGGAGAAGCGGCTGTTCACCGACGCCGAGATGGCCTACTGCCGCGGCTTCAGCGACCCGATGCCCCACCTGGCGGCCCGCTTCGCCGCCAAGGAGGCGGCCAGCAAGGCGCTCGGCACCGGCATCGCCGCAGGTGTGGGCTGGACGCAGATCGAGGTGGTGCAGCCGGGCGGCCGCGTGCCGACGCTGCACTTCTCCGGCGTGGCCGCCGAACGATTCGCCGCCCTCGGGGCCAGCGCCTCCCACCTCTCGCTCTCGCACGACGGCGGACTCGCCGTGGCGTGCGTGGTGCTGGAGGGCTGATGGCGCGGCTCCAGCGCGTGCTCATCGCCAATCGCGGCGAGATCGCCTGCCGCGTCATCCGCACGCTGCGCGAGGAGGGCCGCACCAGCATCGCGCTGTTCAGCGAGCCGGACCGCGTCGCGCTGCACGTGCTGATGGCCGACGAGGCCTATGCCATCGGGCCCGGCCCCTCGCGCGACAGCTACCTGAACCTCGAGCGCGTGCTCGAGACCGCCCGCCAGGTGGGCGCCGAGGCGATCCACCCGGGGTATGGCTTCTTCTCCGAGAACGAGACCTTCGCGCGCGCCTGCGCCGACGCCGGCATCGAGTTCATCGGGCCGCGCCCGGCCACCATCGCCGCGCTCGGCGACAAACTCGCCGCGCGCGCCGCCGCCATCCGGGCCGGCGTGCCCATCGTGCCCGGCTCCCCGGGTCCGGTGGACACGATCGACGAGGTGCGCGGCTTCGCCAGGGACATCGGCTACCCGCTCATGCTCAAGGCCGCGGCCGGCGGCGGCGGCAAGGGCATGCGCGTGATCCGCAGCGATGCCGAGCTGGAGGCGGCATGGAGCCTGACCCGCGGCGAGGCCAAGGCCGCCTTCGGCGACGACCGCATGTTCGTGGAGCGCTACATCGAGCGGCCGCGGCACATCGAGGCGCAGATGCTGGGCGACGCGACCGGCCGCGTGGTGTTCCTCGGCGAGCGCGAGTGCTCGGTGCAGCGCCGCCACCAGAAGCTGCTCGAGGAGACGCCGAGCCCGGCGTTCGACGCCGCCACGCGCAAGGCGTTCGGCGAGGCGGCCGTGCGCATCTGCCGCGAGGTCGGTTACGTCTCGGCCGGAACGGTCGAGTTCATCGTGGACGAGCAGAACCGCTTCTACTTCCTCGAGGTGAACACGCGGCTGCAGGTGGAGCACCCGGTCACCGAGATGGTGACGGGGCTCGACCTGGTGGCCGAGCAGCTGCGCGTCGCCGAGGGGCTGCCGCTGTCGTTCGGCGACACGCCGCCTGAGCCTCGCGGCTGGAGCATGGAGGCGCGCATCATCGCCGAGGACCCGGCGCGCAACTTCATGCCGAGCGTGGGGCGGATCGACCGCGTGCGGTTCCCGCAGGGCCCTGGGGTGCGCAACGACGCCGGCTTCTACCGCGGCTACGAAGTGCCGGTCTTCTACGACTCGCTCCTCTCCAAGCTGGTGGTGTGGGGGCAGGACCGCGAGCAGGCGAGGCGGCGGCTGGTGCGCGCGCTCGACGAGTTCGTCATCGAGGGGCTGCGCCACAACATCGCCTTCCACGGCTGGCTGGCCAGCCACCCCGAGTTCGCCAAGGGCCGCCTCTCGACGCGCTTCCTCGAGGAGCATTTCACCCCCAGGTCACTCGAGGCCGGCCCCGAGGCCGGCACCATCGGACTGCTCGCCGCGGCACTGCACGAGCACCAGGTGCGCCAGCATGTCGCGGTCGAGTCGGCGGCGGACCGCACCGAAGCGTGCTCCACCTGGAAGTGGTCGCCCGACCGGAGCGGATCATGAAGGTGTGGGTCACGCTCGAGGGCCGCGAGGCCGAGGTGGACGTGCGCATGAACGGCGACCGCGTCGTGGTCGAGACCGACGGCCGCACCATCGAGGCCGACTTCGTGCGGCTCCCCGACGGCGAGGTCTACTCGCTGCTGATCGGCGGACGCTCGCATGTGGTGCGGGTCTCCGAGACCGGCGATCAGGCGATGCTCACGGTCGAGGTGCGCGGCAGCATCCTGCCGGTGGAGGTGCGGCATCCGCTGGAGCGCATGCTGCAGGCGCAGGGCGGCGGCCGGGCGCGCGCGCGCGGCGAGACCGTGAGCGCACCGATGCCGGGCACGCTGGTGTCGCTGCGCGTGAAGGTGGGCGACGTGGTGCAGCCCGGGCAGGCCGTCGTCGTCGTGGAGGCGATGAAGATGCTGAACGAACTGACCGCCGAGCAGGGCGGCGTCGTCCGCGAGATCCTGGTCGCCGAGCGCGCGCCGGTCTCGGCGGGCCAGCCGCTGCTGCGCCTCTCGCCCGAGGGCGACTGACGTGGCCGCCCGCGCCGCCCGCCGCCGCGCGACCCATCCCGTGCCGCGCACGCCGGAGGCGCC
>CAZMQP010000356.1:0-3165 GCA_964568385.1 uncultured bacterium | reverse complement strand
CATCGCCGTAGCGGATGGCGGTGTTCTTGGCGAGGATGGTGATGCCCTTCTCGCGCTCGAGGTCGTTGGAGTCCATCACGCGCTCGGCCACTTCCTGGTTCTCGCGGAACACGCCGCTCTGCCAGAGAAGCGCATCCACGAGCGTGGTCTTACCGTGGTCGACGTGGGCGATGATGGCGATGTTGCGAAGGCCGTCGCGGGTCGCGGTGGCGTTCGGCGGTGGCACGGCGGTCGGCGTCAAGGCAGAACCTCCAGCGGAGCCGTCGGCGCCAGCGATGCTCGCAGGCGCGCCCAGAGATCCGCTCGTTCGTATAGGGAGTCGTAGGAATAGAGGGCGACGGCTGGGTAACCCAGCGCCCGCGCGCCCTTGATCTTGGCCGCCGCCGCAGCGGGCGGGGCGTTGTAGACGGCGATTCCGGGGACCACCTTGTCGACGCCGAACTGAGCGGACATCGCCACGAGCTGGTCCAGCACGGTCTGCACCGGTGGGGCGTAACACATCGGGAATGCGCGGTCGAGCAGCCCCGCGCGCAGCCACTCGCTCCACGGCTGGCGGTTGCGCTTCTGCGCCGACAGCGTGTCCGCGAGCACCGCGGCGCTGATCGGCAGCCCGGGCCGCACGCGCAGCACGGAGTCCCGCACTTCCTGCACGATCGCCGTGACCTGACGGCGCTGGAAATGCTCCCAGGCGCGCTCGGCCGCCTCCCGCTCGGCCGCCGGCAGGCGCGCGAAGGCGCCCGGGTCGGCGCCGTGCTCGAGCGCGAAGCGCGCCCGCGACGTGGGGTCGTAGCCGATCGCCACGCTGGGCTGCCGGATGTAGTCGAGGTGCAGCCCATCCACCGGGTAGCGCGACACCAGTTCGCGGGCGACGCGGGCGAGATGGGTGCGGACACCGGGATGGGCGGGCGACAGGAACACGCCCTCGACCTGCAGCCGGTCGCGCGCAGCGCGGCTGAGCGCATGCATCGAGCGGCCGTCGCTCATGCGGGCGACCCACTCGGGGTGGGTGCGGATCACGTGGCGGGGGTCGCGCGGCAGGTGGTCGGCCGACCACACCAGGCACGCGTTCATCCAGGCGTGCACCTCGAGCCCGGCCGCGTGGGCGAGCGGCAGCAGTTCGCCGAGCGGGTCGCGCGCGGGGTCCGCGAGCGCCTCGGGCGGCGGCAGCAGGTCGGAGCGGTACCAGGCATCGCCGCGCCCCACCACCTGCACCAGCAGCCCGCGGGCCCCCATCGCCTTGGCGCGCTCGACGATCAGCGGGATACCCTGCGGCTCCACCAGCGAGGTGCGCACCACCCACAGGTAGTCCACCGCGCGCTGCGAGTCGGGCGGCGCCACGACGACCGCCGGCGCCTCCGCCACAGGCGGGGCCGGCGGGAGCATCGGCCGCGAGCCGTCGGCCGGGGCGTCCACGGCCAGGGACGCCGGCCGCGCCGAGCCCGGGGCCGCCCACAGCAGGCCGGCCGCGACCGCCGCGACGACGAATCCCATGCGCATCCCGCTCCCCCCTCCAATGAACACGGGCGGGAGGTGGCCCTCCCGCCCGCTTCCCATCACCGGCCGGAATCGGCCGGAACGATGTCCGGCTTCAGCTTCCGACCTTGCGGCGAGTGGTCCGGCGGGTGGTCTTGGCACCCCCGTCCGTTCCCGCGCCCTCCTTCTTGCGGCCGCGCTTGGGCTTGTCCTCGGCCGGCGCATCGTCCTCGGCGGCAGCCTCCTTGGCCTTCTTCTCCGCCTTGCCCGCGGCCGCGGTCTTGGCCAGGGCCTTCGCCTCGGCCGCCGCGATGCGCGCCTCGCGCTCGGCCTCACGCTGCTCCTCGGACTTCACGAGCTCGAGGTAGGCGATCTCACCGGCATCGCCCAGACGCCGGCCGATGCGGATGATGCGCGTGTAGCCACCCTGACGCTCCGTGTACCACGGGGCGATCGTGTCGAACAGCTTGCCCACGATCTCCGGACGGTTCACGAACTTCGCCACATGGCGGCGGGCCGCGAGGTCGCCCTTCTTGCCGAACGTGATCATCCGCTCGGCGTAGCGGCGCGTCTCCTTGGCCTTGGCCACGGTGGTCTCGATGCGCTCGTACTGGAACAGCGCCGTGACCAGGTTACGGAGCAGGGCGCGACGGTGCTCGGCCTTGCGCCCAAGCCGCCGGTGGTCTCGGTTGTGTCGCATGTCAGCTCATCCTCTTCCTGAGCGGCGCGGGCGCTCGGCCCACTCGCCCGGCGCCATCGGTCAGGCGTCTGCCCGGACCGCGCTCTTGTCCATGGTGAATCGGCTCAGGTCCATGCCGAACGACAGCCCCATCTCGCCGAGGATGTCCTCGATCTCCTTGAGCGACTTGCGGCCGAAATTGCGGAACTTCAGCATCTCCGGCTCGCTCTTGGTGACGAGCTCGCCGATGGTCTTGATCTCGGCCGCGCGCAGGCAGTTGCTCGAGCGCACGGAGAGTTCCAGCTCGTCGACGCTCTTGGAGAGCATCTTGGTGACGCGGTCCACCTCGGGATCCGCCGCCGCCTCGACCTCCTGCTCCGGCTCCTCCTGGAACTGGATCAGCGGGTTCAGATGCGCGGTGAGGATCTTGGCCGCCATCGCGACGGTGTCGTTCGGCAGCAGGCTGCCGTCCGTCCACACCTCGAGCGTCAACTTGTCGTAGTCGACGCGCTGGCCCTTGCGGGTGGCCTCGACCGTGTAGTTGACCTTGGTCACCGGCGAGAACAGCGAGTCGATCGGGATGACCCCGATCGGGCGGTCCTGCTGGGAGTGCTGGTCGGCGGACACGTAGCCGCGGCCCGAGTTGATCTCCACCTCCATGCGCAGGTCGCCGTCGCGGTTGAGCGAGGCGATGTGGAGGTCGGGATTGAGCACCTGCACGTCGGTGCTCACCTGCAGGTCGGCGGCACGCACCTCACCCTTGCCACGCGACTCGAACACGCCCTTCATCGGGCCGTCGCCGTGGAGCTTGAGGCGCAGCTGCTTCAGGTTGAGCACGATCTCGGTGACATCCTCGATGACGCCCGGAAGCGTCGAGAACTCGTGCAGCACGCCGTCGATGCGCACGGACGTGATGGCCGCACCCTGAAGCGACGACAGCAGCACGCGACGCAGGGCATTGCCCAGCGTCAGTCCGAAACCGCGCTCGAGCGGCTCGATGGAGAAGCGACCAT
>CAZMQP010000355.1:0-3176 GCA_964568385.1 uncultured bacterium | reverse complement strand
GCTCGAGGCCGCCGCCGCGGCCGGAGCGCGCTGCCATGTGCTCGGCAAGGGCGGCTCGCGCCTGGCGGGCCTGTCGCGCCTGACGGCCCTGTTGCGCGAGCAGCGCACCGACGTCATCAACGGCCACAATCCGACCGGGGCCCTCTACGGCACGCTCGCGGGGCGCCTCGCCGGCGTGCCCGTGCTCGTGCGCACCGAGCACAGCATCCACTACCCGGGGCGCGGCTCGCGCTTCTACCGGCCGGTCGAGCTGCTGCTGACGGCGCTCACCGACCGTGTCATCTGCGTGTGCGAGGCCTCGCGCGCGAGTCACGCGCCGAGATTCCCCTGGGCGAGCGGGCGGTTCGTGACCGTGGCCAACGGCATCAGCGAACTCGCCCAAGCGCCCGATCGCGAGGCGGCACGCGCTGCGCTCGGTCTGTCCGCAGATGCACACGTGGCACTGACCGTGGGCAGCCTCACGCCGCAGAAGGCCCAGGACGTGCTCCTGCGCGCGTTCGCCATGACCGCCCGCGAGGTGCCCGGCGCCGTGCTGCTGATCGCCGGCGAGGGGCGGCTCGAATCCGAACTGCGCGCGCTCCACGGTTCGCTCGGCCTCGGCGACCGCGTGCGCTTCCTCGGGCCGCGCCGCGACGTGGAGGCGCTGATGGCCGCCTGCGACGTGTTCGTGCTGTCGAGCCGGCGCGAGGGGCTGTCCATCACGCTGCTCGAGGCGATGCGCGCCGGCCGCGCGTGCGTGGCCACCGGCGTCGGCGGCAATCCGGAGGCGGTGGCCGACGGCGAGACCGGCCGGATCGTGCCGGTGGGCGATGCGCCCGCGCTGGCGGGCGCGCTGTCGGCGCTGCTGGCGGATGCCGGGGCGTGCGAGCGCGCCGGGGCCGCCGGCGAGAGGCGCTTCCGCACACGGTTCACGGCGGCCCGGATGGTGGCGGAGACGGAGCGGATCTATCACGAGGCGCTGACGGCGCGAGGGAGGGCCGGGGATGTCCCTGTTCGAGCCCGCGGGTGAGCGATGGGGCACGCTGGCCGCGCTCGGCGACATCGGCGTCGTCGGCTCGGCGCGCGTGCGTGCGTCCCGCGAGGGGTGGGACGCCCTGTTCGCGGCGGTCGCGCCGCGGCTCGCCGGGGCGGACGCGGCGTTCGCCAATCTCGAGTTCCCGGTGGGTGAGCGCGGCTGGGTGCGCGAAGGGCGCTCGCCGGAGTTCTTCCACGACCCCGAGGTCGTGCCCGCGCTGGTGCGCGCCGGCGTGGGCGTGGTCTCGCTCGCGAACAACCACCTCATGGACTGCGGTCCGCGCGGGCTCCGCCGCACGCTCGAAGTGTGCCGCGCGGCGGGCCTGGCCACGGTGGGCGCCGGTGAGGACCTCGAGGCGGCCCGCACGCCGTGGCGCGGCACGCTCCAGGGCCGCCGCTGGGTGCTGCTCGCCTATGGCGCCGCCGGGGACGACGCGGCGGGGCCGGATTCGCCGGGCATCGCGCCGCTCGAGCCCGGGATGCTGCGCGCGGATCTCGCGCGCTGGCGGGGCGAGGCCGACGTGCTGGTCGTGAGCGTGCATTGGGGCTCGATGTACGTGGACTACCCGCCGCCGCGCGTGCTCGAGACCGCGCGCCTGCTCGCCGCCTCCGGCGCCGACCTCGTGTTGGGCCACCATCCGCACGTGCTGCAGGGCGCCGAGCGCATCGGGCGCACGCTGGTGCTGTACAGCCTCGGCGACGCGGTCTTCAACTGCCGCGCCGGCGACTTCCATGCGCAGGTGGCCGCGGAGAAGCGGCTCGAGAGCGCCGTCTTCCGGCTGTGCGCGGCGAGCGAGGCGCACGGCGTCGGCTTCGCGCCGCTGCGGCTGGATGACGACGGCGTTCCCTCGGCGCCCGAAGCGCCGGCGCTCGCGGCCGCGGCGGCGCGCTGGGAGCGCCTCTCGCACGGGCTCGCCGACGGCGAGCGCGCGTTCGCCCGCGAGGGCGCCTCGACGCTGCTCCGCTACGAGGTCCAGAGCCTGGCCACTTACGTCCGCCAGGGCCGCTGGGGCCGCGTGCTGCGCCTGCTCGGCAGCGTTCGCCCGCGCCACCTGCCGCTGCTGTGGCAGGCGGTGAGGCGGGGAGGGGGCGGCCGATGATGATCGAGCGCTGGTCCACCCGCACGAGCGAGCCGCCGGGATTCGGCGCGCGCTGGAGCGAATGGCTCGCGCACGCGCCGCTGGCCAACTTCTCGCTGCGGCTCGACCACGCCCGCTGGGATGCCGAGGGCGGCCGGCACGCCGTGCTCGTGCTGGCCGAGCATGCGGGCCGCCGCATGGCGCTGCTGCTGCGCGAGGCGGGTGGTGAGTTCCACTGCGGCTGGCCGTGGCGCTGGCAGGCGGTGATGTGCGACGAGGCCGCCGGGACGGGGCCGTCCCCGACCGCCGAGGAGGCCCGGCTGCTGTTCCAGGCGGCGCAGACCGCGGCCGAGAGCACGCGGCTGCGCATGCACCTGCCCATCGACCCCGGCCACCGCGTGCCCGGCTACCGCACCGGCGTCACCATCCTCCAGCGCATCGACGCCAGCGACGAGGAGCTGTTCGAGAGCATGGACAGCAACAAGCGCCGTCTCCACCGCCGCGCCGTGCGCGAGGGCTTCACGGTGCGCGAGGCGGCGTGGCCCGGGGATCGCGACGCCTGCCTCGCGCTCGACCGCGAGGCGCTCCAGCTGCGCGGCGAGCCGACGGCCGAGCGAAGCGAATGGATGCCGGACGCGGAGGCGTGGCGCGACTGGCAGCTGCCCTGGATGCGCCTGCTCGTCGCCGAGCGCGGCGGCCGTCTCGAGGCCGCCGTGGGCGACGGGCTGATCGAGGGCGCGGTGGTGGACGGGCGCTTCGCCATGACGACGAACGACGCCCGGCGTGCCGGAGCGATGGCCCTGCTGTGTCAGATGGAAGCGCGTCACTATCGCGACCGCGGGCATCGCTGGCTCAATCACGGCGGCGACACCACGTTCAAGCGCGAGATCGCCGGGGCCCTCGGCAGCCGTCACGTGATGTACGGCTGGCTGGGGGGCGGGCGCCGGCACGCGCTCGGCAACCACGCCGAGGCGTTCCTGTGGCGCAGCCGACCGACCGTCGCCGCCTGGGTGCGTGCCGCCGGCCGCGCCCTGCCGCGCACCGTCGGACGCGTACCGACGCCGCCGCCCGCGCCCGGCGCGG
>CAZMQP010000354.1:0-3182 GCA_964568385.1 uncultured bacterium | reverse complement strand
CGACTCGATCGAGCTCGCGAAGCGCTACACGACGGTGACCATGGGCCCGTGCCAGGGGAAGCTGTGCCACCTCGGAAGCATCCGGCTGTACGCGACGGAGACCCGGATGCTCGAGTCGGACATCGGGACGACGACCGCACGGCCGCCGTGTTCGTGCTGGTGCGGCGCAGCGTGCTGCCGTGGCGCACGCGCGGCCTCCTCTACCAGTGGTCGGCGGGCGCGGAGACCGGGCGCTGGACGAGCAGCCCGTATGCGGGCGGCGTCCGGGTGCTCACGCTGCGCAACGGCCCGCCCGATGAGGCGTGGGTGACCGAGCGGCGCGATCTCGCCGCCGACCTCGCCGCCGCGTTCGGGCGCCTGCCCGACCGCATCGAGGCGATCGGCGTGCTCGCCGACGCCGACGACACGGGCGGCGTGGCCGCCGCGGACTTCGGCGAGCTCACGCTGCAGTGGCCCGTGGTCAGTCCGCCGGCAGCACCCCCGCGGCCTTGAACGAGGCGAACACCGGGAGTCCCGGCCGCAGCCCGAGCGCGGCGACCGCCTGCGGCGTCACCTGGGCCATGAGCGGCGGCGAGGTGGCGAGCGAGACGCGCACGAGTTCGCCGCCGGGCGGCTCGGGCGCCAGTTCCTCGATGACCCCCTCGAACACGTTGCGGGCGGTGCCGCACGGCCGCTCCAGCGACAGCGTGATGTCGCGCGGATGCACCACGATGGCGATCTCGCCCTCGCCGGCGGCCCCCGCCAGTTCGAGCTCCCCGTGCGCGGTGACGATGCGGCGCGCCTCCGGCGTGGCCGCTCCGGCGGGCGAGCCGAGGAGCAGGTTCACGCCGAGGAACTCGGCGACGTAGGCGGACCGCGGGTGCCGCAGGAGTTCCGAGGGCGGGCCGCTCTGCGTGATGCGCCCGTGCTCGATCACGGCGAGCCGCTGTCCGAGCGCCAGCGCCTCGGCGGGACTGTGCGTGACGATCACCGTGGTGCAGCCGATCTCGGCGAGCAGGCGCCGCAGCTCCACGCGGATGCCGCGGCGCGAGCGTGCGTCGAGCGCCGAGAGCGGCTCGTCGAGCAGCAGCAGGCGCGGCTCCAGCACCACGGCGCGCGCGATCGCCACGCGCTGCCGCTGCCCGCCCGAGATCTCGCCCGGACGGCGCGCGGCGAGTCCGCCGATCCCGAGCCGCTCGAGCGCCGCGACGGCGCGCGCGCGGACGGCCGGCCCGCGCAGGCCCTGCGCGTGCAGCCCGAACGCCACGTTCTCGGCGGCGGTCAGGTGCGCGACGTAGCCCACCGGACGCGTTCGCGCCGGGCGGACGCGGCCGCGAGGGCCTTCGAACCACACCTCGCCGTCCAGCTCGATGCGGCCCTGCTCGGGGTGGAGGAGCCCGGCGAGCAGCCGCAGCAGCGTCGTCTTGCCCGAGCCGCTCTCGCCGGCCAGCACGAGCACGGAGCCGGAGGCCGCCTCGAGTGCGGCGTCCAGCCGGAACGCGCCGAGGCGCCTAGTCGCGTGCAGCCGGAGCATGCGATCGGTTCCAGAAGCCGCGGGCCGGCGAGGCGCGCAGGCCGCCCAGCAGGCCGAAGGCCATGAGCAGCAGCAGCACCGACAGCACCACGGCGGCATCGAGGTCGGACTGCATCGCGACGTAGACGGCGAGCGGCATGGTCTGGGTCGTGCCCGGGAAGTTGCCCGCGAACGTGATGGTGGCGCCGAACTCGCCGAGCGCGCGCGCGGCGCTCATCGCCGTGCCCGCGACCAGCGACGGCATCGCGAGCGGCAGCACGACGTGCCGGAACGTGAACCCCTCCGAGGCGCGCAGCGTCGAGGCCGCCTCGAGCAGCCGCCGGTCCACGCTGGCGATGCCGGCGCGCGCGGCGCCCACGAAGAACGGCACCGCCATGAACACCTGCGCGAGCACCACCGCCAGCGTCGTGAACGGCAGCGTGATGCCGAACCCCTCGAGCGCGCGGCCGGCGAGCCCGGCGCGACCGAACGCCATGAGCATCGCGAAACCCGCGACCGTGGGCGGCAGCACCATGGGCAGGTCGATGAGCACCTCGGCGAACCGCTTGCCCGGGAACTCGCGCGTCGCGAGCAGGTAGGCGGCCGGCAACCCGAACGCGATGGTGATCGCCGTCGCCGCCGCGCTCGTCACCAGGCTCAGCCCCAGCGCGTCGAGCACGACCGGCTCGCCGAGGCGCGCCACCAGCGCGGCGGGGGAGACCCGCAGCAGCAGGGCCACGAACGGCAGCGCGAGGAAGGCGAGCAGCGCCACCATCGCCGCCGCGGCGAGCCACGGCCGGCCGCCGGCGGCGGGCGTGCGCTCCTCGGCCGCCGGGGGACTGGTCACGGGGCGGAGGGCGAACCCACCAGCAGCCCGTGGCGCGTCAGCACGCGCTGGCCATCGGGCGAGTGCACCAGCGCCACGAACGCACGCGCGGCCTCGGGCTCGCGGCCGCCCTTCACGAGCGCGATGGGGTAGTGGGCCACCACGTCCGCCTGCGGCGGCACGTCGAACACGCGCACGTGGGGCTGGACCGCCGCGGTCACGTCGGAGCGGTAGACGATGCCGGCGTCGGCCTCGCCCAGCTGCACCTTGGCCAGCACCGACTTCACGTTCTCCTCGGCCGACACGACATTGCGCCTCGCCGCCGCGGCATAGCCGCGGCCATAGGCGGGGTCCTTCGCCAGGTTCGCGAGCAGCCGGCGGCTGTAGCGGCCGACCGGCACCGACTCGGCGCCCAGCACCAGCTTGACGCCGGGCCTCGACAGGTCGTGCAGCGACCCGATCCGCGCCTTGTTCGCCCTGGGCACGACGACGACCAGGCGATTGCGTGCGAACACGGAGGGCTCACCCTCGATGAGCCCGCGCTCGCGCGCCGTGCGCATCCACGCCTCGTCGGCGGCGGCGAACACGTCGGCCCGCGCACCCTGCCCGATCTGCGCCACCAGCAGCGGCGTGCCGGCCGTGTTCAGGCGCACGCGGATGCCGCTCTCGCGCTTCTCGAACAGCGCCGCCAGTTCGCCGAACGCCTCGGCCAGCGAGGCGGCGGCGGCCACCTCGAGCGTGCGGGTCGGCGCGGCCGGCGCCGCCGGCGTCGCGCGCGCGGGCGCGGCGAACGCCACGGCGAACGCCGCGGCCGCAAGCAGGTGAAGCGGGCGCGGCCCGGTCGAACCGCTCGATCGCTGGCGC
>CAZMQP010000353.1:0-3187 GCA_964568385.1 uncultured bacterium | reverse complement strand
CGTGGATCAGAGCCGCGACACGCTCAACGGCGAGAACACCGTGTGGGAGGAGATCTCCGGCGGCCACGACCTGGTGACGCTCGGCAAGCGCGAGGTCAACTCGCGCGCCTACTGCGCCTGGTTCAACTTCCGCGGCGCCGACCAGCAGAAGAAGGTGAGCGCCCTCTCGGGCGGCGAGCGCAACCGGCTGCACATGGCCAAGCTGCTCCAGTCGGGCGGCAACCTGCTGCTGCTGGACGAGCCCACCAACGACCTCGACGTGGACACCCTGCGCGCGCTCGAGGATGCGCTGCTCGAGTTCGCCGGCTGCACCGTGGTGATCTCGCACGACCGCTGGTTCCTCGACCGTGTCGCCACGCACATCCTGGCCTTCGAGGGCGACTCGCAGGTGGTGTGGTTCGAGGGCAACTACCAGGACTACGAGAAGAACCGCCACGAGCGGCTCGGCGCCGAGGCCGACCAGCCGCACCGCATCAAGTACCGCAAGCTCGCGCACGCCTGAGGCGGACGCAGCGGCGATGGCGGGCGGGCGGGCCGCAGGGCCCGCCGCCCGCATCCCCCCGGCCCGATTCCGGCGACTTCCGTGCGTCTCCCGGCTCGCTGGGACCGGGGTTCAGGGCCGTGCCGAGCGCCCGATACTGGGAGTCGTTCGGAACACGCCGCCCCATCCCGCCGAGCGCGGCCGGTGCGGCGGGCCCCCCGCGGCCCCACCGCGGACGACCGCCTGGCAGGAGACCCCATGGTTCGCGTCATCTGTGTCCATCCCGACCCCGAGGCCCGCGAGCGCGTGCGGCGGGTCCTGCTCGAGCACCGGCGCACCTGGACGCTGCGACTCGCGGCCTCGCTCGAGGAGGCGCGTGCCGCGCTGGCGGGCGAGACGCCCGACGTGATCGTCGCCACCGCCCCGCCCCTGCTCGACGGCATCACGCTCCTCTCCGAGGTGCGCGACCGCACGCCGCAGGTGGTGCGTCTGCTGCTCACCGACGGTCGGGCGCAGGACACCACCGTGCGTTCGCTCAAGATCGCGCACCGCATCCTGCCGCAGACGGCGGATCCGCTGCTGCTGGTCGAGACCATCGCGCGCACGCTGACGATGTCGCAGCTGGTGATGCAGCCCGAGATGCGCTCGCTGCTCGGCCAGGTCGGGCACCTGCCCGTGGCCCCGCGCGTCTTCTCCGAGCTCTCGGCGCGGCTCGAGGACCAGTCCACCTCCGTCGAGCAGCTCGCGGACGTGGTGAGCGAGGACGCCGGGCTGGCGGCCCAGGTGCTCCGGCTCGCGAACAGCGCCTACTTCGGCAGCGGCCAGAGCGTCACATCGCTGTCGGTGGCCGCCGCCCGCCTCGGCACCCGCCTGCTGCGCAGCGTCGTGCTCGCCGCCGAGGTGTTCGACCGCTTCCATGTCACGGACTCGCCGCTGTCGCTCGACGCGCAGCAGCGCCACGCGTCGCTCGTCTCGCGTATCGCCTCGAGCCTCGAACCGCGTGCGCCGTGGAAGGACGACGCCTTCACCGCCGGGCTCCTGCACGACGTCGGCAAGCTGGTGCTGGCGACGCGTGCGCCGGCTCTCTACACGCCGATCGTCGAGGAGGCGGTCCGCCACGGCCGGCCGCTGCACGAGGTCGAGCGCCGGCGCCTCGGCGTGGACCACGGCGCGCTCGGCGCCTGCCTGCTCGGCACGTGGGGGCTGCCGGCCGCCATCCTCGAGGCGGTGCAGCGCCATCATCTCGAGGTGCTGCACGGCCCCGTCACGCTCGACGTGGTGCAGGCGGTGGCGCTCGCGAACCGGCTGGCGCACGAGGTCACGGCACCCGCCCGCGGCGGGACGGCCTCCCTGACTCCGGTGGCCGATCCGCGCTGGGAGTGGTGGTGCGAACTCGCGCAGCAGCTCGCCGAGGAGTGCGCGGCCGCCTGAGCGCGAGGCGGCGCGGAGACGAGACGGCGGCCGGTCCCGCAAGGGACCGGCCGCCGTCGTCCGTTCAGGCGTTCGTGCCGGGCGTCAGCGGCCGCCGCCGAACACGAGCTTGCCGCCGACCGTGAACAGGTTGCTCGAGTCGCCCTCGGTCGAGATGGAGTGGTAGAGCAGCTCCACGCCGTAGGCCATCTTGTCGTTCGCCTTCTTCATGCCGCCGACGCCGACGTTGAAGCCGAAGTCGGTGCTGGAGTCCTCGGAATCGCCGCCGCCGCTGGCTTCGAGCTTCTTGGCCGCGCGGTAGAGGCCGAGGCCGAGCCGGACGAACGGCTTGAAGTCGCCGTTGGTGGGGATCACGTACGTGGCGTGCGGCGTGATCTGAAGCGCGGACAGGCTGATGTCCACGGTGGAGCCCACTCTCACCGCCTCCGCCTCCTCGTAGTCGTTGTCCACCCCGAAGCTGTGGAACACGAGGTCGCCGCCGAGGCCGAACTGCTCGCTCATCATCACGGTGCCCGTCGCGCCGGCGAAGTAGCCGAGGCTGGCGACGTCGCCGAAGTCCCCGGTCGGCAGGTTGAGACCGGCCTTCACGCCGATCCAGGTGCCGGCGGCATGCGAGGGGGCGGCAGCGAACGACAGGGCGAGGACGGCAGCGGCGAGCATCTTGGACTTCATCAGGAACCTCCCGGTGGGTGGGGTCGGGCCGCCCGGCACACGGGCCACGGCGGCAGCTTCCGGCGGCGGAACATCCCTCGCCGGAGCGCAGGGCCGCACACGTCGGAACGAGCGGGCCTGCGGAGGGGGAATCGGATCCTCAGGGTTCCCGCCATGCCGCTCCCTGTCAAGCCCCGCACCCCCGGCCCGATTGACCGCCGGCGCCGGCGGCTCCTACGCTGCCCTTGCATGCCACTCCTCCAGATCGACGACACCCGCGCCCGTGCCCGCCGGCCCAGCGTCACCTGCCTCGTGGGCGGCGTCCCGGTCGGGGGCGGGCATCCGGTCGTGGTGCAGTCCATGACCAACACCGACACCGCCGACGCCGCAGCCACCGCCGCGCAGGCCGCCCTGCTTGCCGCCGCCGGCTCCGAGGTGGTGCGCATCACGGTCAATACCCGCGAGTCCGCCGCCGCGGTGCCCGAGATCCGCCGGCGGCTGGACGACGCCGTCTGCACGGAGGCGCAGGTGGGCGACTTCCTCTTCCACGGCAACCTTCTGCTGAGGGAGGTCTTCGCGATCGCCCGCGCCCTCGCCAAGTACCGCATCAATCCGGGCAACGTC
>CAZMQP010000352.1:0-3188 GCA_964568385.1 uncultured bacterium | reverse complement strand
TGGGCGCGCCGGTGATCGAGCCGCCCGGGAAGCAGGCGTGCAGCAGGTCGAACGCATCGAGGTCCTCGCGCAGCCGCCCGGTGACCGTCGAGACCAGATGATGCACCTGCGCGAAGCTCTCGAGCGTGCACACGTCGGTCGCGGTGACGGTCCCGGTGTCGCACACGCGCCCGAGGTCGTTGCGTGAGACGTCCACGATCATCACGTTCTCGGCGCGGTCCTTGGCGCTGGCGAGCAGCGCGGCGGCGAGGCGCTCGTCCTCGGCGGGCGTCGCGCCCCGCGGGCGCGTGCCCTTGATGGGCCGCGTCTCGACGTGCTGGCCGCGCAGTTCGAGGAAGCGCTCGGGGCTCGCCGACAGCACCGCGTGGTCGCCGTGGTCGAGGAAGGCGGCGTAGGGCGCGGGCGAGCGCTGCGCCAGCGCCTCGTAGAGCTCGACCCCGCGGCTGGCGGCGTCCGGCACCGGCACGGTCCAGCGCTGCGACAGGTTCGCCTGGAAGAGGTCGCCCCTGGCGATGTGCTGGCGCACCGCCTCGACCGCGCGCTGGTAGCCCTCGGGCGTGAACGTGCTGGTGGCCACCGGTCCGACCCCCGGCGTGGCGATGGGGGCCGCGTGCAGCGGGGCCGAGTCGAGGCGCGCGCGGAATTGCGCCAGCCGCTCCTTGGCGCGCTGCAGCGCGTCGGCGCCGTGGAACGGCATGCCGGTCGAGATGAGCCACGCCTCGCGCGAGTCGTGGTCGTAGGCGCCGACCACGTCGTAGAGCGCCAGCACGAAATCGGGCAGCCCGGTGTCGGCCTGCGCCACCGACGGCAGCTTCTCGAGCCGGCGGCCGTAGTCGTAGGCCCAGTAGCCCACGCCACCGCCCCAGAACGGGGCGTGGGTGCCGAGCACGGCCTCGTCGGGCACCGGGGCGGTGGCGGCGAAGCGGCGGAAGGTCTCGATGGCGTCGGCGTGGTCGCCGCCTCGGAAGACGGCGAAGGGATCGGCGCCGAAGAAGCTCCAGCGCGCGCGCCGCGGCGAGGCGGGCGCATCGTCGGGGAGCGCCGAGTGCAGCAGGAACGGGTGGCGCTGCCGCGCCATCGCGCGCAGCGGCGCGAGGGTGCGGCCCAGGTCGAGCGGTTGGACCAGCGGGAGCGGTGCGCGCAGTGCCATGCTGCAGATTAGGGGCGTGTTCTCGCGGGGGTCAACGGCGGAGCGCCGCCTCGGAGGGTGCGCCCTCGAGTCCGAGGCCGCGGTGCAGCAGCCGCACCGCGGGGGCGGCGTGCTCCTCGCGGACCACGAACGACAGGTTCACGCGCGAGGCGCCTTGCGAGATCATCTCCACCGGCACGCCGATGCCGCCGAGCAGCGTGAACAGGTGGCCCGCCAGCCCCACCTGCGTCGGGGCGCCATCGCCCACCACCGCCACGATCGCCAGCCCGCGGCGGATCTCGACCTCGCCGATGCCCTCGAGGTCGGCGAGCGCCTCGTCGAGCCGGTGGGCGTCGTCGAGCGTGACCGAGATCGAGACCTCGGACGTGGTGACGAGGTCCACCACCAGGTGGTGCCGCCCGAACACCTCGAACACGCGCGCCAGGAACCCGTGCGCCATCAGCATGCGCGTGGACACGATGGTGACGGCGGTGATGCCGGCGCGCGAGGCGATGGACTTGACCCGCCAGGCGCCGTCGCGGGCCGACGCGTCGGCGGTGATGCGCGAGCCGGCATCCGCGGGCCGCGCCGTGTTGAGCACCCGCACCGGGATGCCGCGGTCGATCGCGGGCAGCAGCGTCTTGGGGTGCAGCACCTTGGCGCCGAAGTAGGCGAGCTCGCTGGCCTCGGTGAACGACAGCTCGGGCACCGGCCGGGCCTCGGGCACGACGCGCGGGTCGGCCGAGAGCATGCCGCTGGTGTCGGTCCAGATCTCGATCTCGCTCACCTCGAGCGCGGCGCCGATCCACGCCGCGCTGAAGTCGGAGCCGCCGCGGCCGAGCGTGGTGGTGCGGCCGTCGAGCGTCTGCCCGGTGAACCCGGTCACGACCGCCACCTCGTGCGTGTCGGCGAGCGAGGCGGCGAGGCGGGCGCGGGATTCCGGCAGCGGGTGCGCGGCGCCGAAGCGGTCGTCGGTGACGAGACCGGCCTCGCCGGCGCGCCATGCCCGCGCCGCGATCCCGCGCGCGGCGAGCGCCGAGGCGACGAGCACGGCCGACAGCGCCTCGCCGGAGGCGAGCAGGGCGTCGCGCGCGGCGGCATCCAGCTCGCGCGTGCCGGCGGCGGCGGCGCGCACGCGCCAGTCGGCGAGCGCCTCGTCGAGCGCGCCCGCCGGGGCGCCGGCGGCCTCGGCGAGCTCGCGGTGGCGCTCGGTGATCGTGTCCGCGAGCGCCGCGCGCTCGGCGGGGGCGGCGCAGAAGCGGACGAGCAGGTCGGTGACGCCCGCGAGGGCGCTGACCACCACGACGGGCGCGGCCTCGTCGCGCGCCCGCCGCGAGCCGACCAGGTCGAGCGCGCGCGCGAGGTTCGCGGCGATGCCGACCGACGTGCCACCGAACTTCATCACCACACGGCGCATGCGAGCCTCCTCCGGGTCGAGCGCCCCATCCTAATGAAGCGCGCGCCTCGCGCACAGAGCCTTGACGGCGGTCGCCCGGCCATAGCACCGTGCGCACCGGCCCTGCGGCCGGCACGGAGGCCGGCGGCGTCCCGGGTCCGCAAGGAGGCAGACCGCTGCGCGAGTCCCCGCTGTCGAGCGAGTGCGCCCGCAGGCGCCCGCGCGCGCCCGAGAGGCGCGCGTGATCATCGGACCCTGCACGGTCGTCACCGGCGGTCCCGAGCCCGTGGTGCACGAGAACGCCGCCGTGCGCGTGGTCGGCGCCCACATCTCCAACATCGGCAAGCTCGGCGACCTCGCGGCCGCCCACCCCGAGGAGACGCTGTGGCCGGCGCGCGGCCGCGTCCTGATGCCGGGGTTCATCAACACCCACGCGCACCTCGCACGGCACCTGGCGCGCGGCCTGGCGCTGCGCACCCCCGCCGACTGGCGCCGCTACGACCGTGCGCTCTCGGCCGAGGACGTGCGCTGGGCGTGTGCCGCGGCCCTGGTCGAGGGCATGCGCCACGGCGTGACGACGGTGGTGGACTTCCACCGCTCGGGCGCCTGCCTCGACCTCTCGCTCTCCGAGGTGATGAGCGCCGCCGACGACGTCGGCGTGCG
>CAZMQP010000351.1:0-3196 GCA_964568385.1 uncultured bacterium | reverse complement strand
ACCCTGCTCGACATGCTGGTGACGCCGGCGGTGTTCCTGCGCTTCGGGCGGTCCGCCGCCGAGGCCCACGTCCGCCGCGCATCCCTCGACGAAACGGAGGCCCTCCGATGACGCATCGCCGATTCCCCGCGCGCATCCTGCTCGCGTTCCTGCTCTCCCTGACGGCCATGGCGTGCGGTCGCGGCGCGGACCCGGACGGCACGCCCGCGGTCGGTCCGATGGCGGACGTCGAGGGGCCGCCCGAGGGCCAGGCGGCGCCCGCGCCGGACGAGCGGGCGACCGCACTGGCCGAGATCGAGGCGGAGCGTGCCCGCGTCGCGGCGACGCTCGACCGCGGCTCGCTCGATGAGACCTCGGTGCCCGCCTACCGGTTGCGCGACCTGACGCGCGCGTTCGCCGCACAGGCCAAGGGCCTCGGCGTGGCCGAGGCGCGGCGGCTGGCGGCGTCCGCGGCCGAGATCGGCGAGGCCACGCTCGCCATCGAGTCGGCGGCCACCCGCGGGGACCTCGGCGCCGCGCGCGAGCGGTTCGCAGAGATGCAGGCGTCGCTCCGCGCGTTCACGGGGGCGGCCGAGCGCGCCGAGGTGCGCGGCCTCGCGGCGGCGATGGAGTCCCGCAGCGTGAGCCTGCGCGGCGAGATCATCGACCCCCAGTGCTTCTTCACCCACGACGGCCGCGGCGCGGACCATGCGGCGTGCGCGGTGTTCTGCGCCAAGGGCGGACAGGACCTCGCCTTCCTCGACGAGTCCGACGGCCGTGTCTATCCTCTGATCGCCGCCACGCACGGCATGGACCCCAATCACGGCCTCTATCCGTACGTGGGCCGGGCCGTGGACATGCAGGGCATGCTGTTCCGCCGCGGCCCCACCGCTTTCCTCATCATCCAACGCGTCGACGGCCGCGAGGTCGTCGCAACGGAGGCGCCATGAATCGCATTCGTCCCTTCGGGATCCTGTTCACCCTCGCGCTCGCACTGGCGGTGACCGCCGGCTGCGGCGGCTCCAGCGGCCCGCGCGAGATCGAGGTCCGCGCCACCGCCAACGGCTTCGAGCCCGAGGTCATCGACGTGAAGCAGGGCGAGACCGTGGTGCTGGTGATGACCCGCACCGAGGAGGGCACCTGCGCGACCGAGGCGCACTTCGCCGAGCTCGGCCGCAAGGTGGACCTGCCGATGGGCCAGACGCAGCGCGTCGAGATCCCCACCTCGAGCAAGGGCACCATCCACTACGCCTGCGCGATGAACATGTGGAAGGGCGAGGTGCGGGTGAACTGACCCGCCGCGGCCCCGGCTACGCCAGTCCCCAGTCCTCGAGTTCGTCCTCGTCGAGTCCGAGCAGGTGGCCGACCTCGTGCTGCACGGTGATGCGGACCTCGCGGGCGAGTTCCTCGCGGTCGGCGCAGGCGCGCAGCAGGTTGCGCCGGAACAGGTGGATGGAACCCGGCACCTGCGGCGGCCCGCCCGAGGTCTCGGTGAACAGGTGCAGCCCCACGAACAATCCGAGCAGGTCGGGCGTCAGCGGCGGCTGGTCCTCGGTCAGCATCGCCACCGCGGGCAGGTCCTGCACCACGATCGGGACCTCCTCGAGCTTGGCGCGGATGCGCGGCGGCAGTTCGGCGACGCTGGCCTCGACGAGGGCGTCGAACTCGTCGGCGGGGATCTCGAGCGGCTGCGGGAACTGCTCGGGGCGCGCCCCCCCCGCCCGCCCCCGCGCCCCCGCCCGCCCCGGCCGCGTCGCCGAGGAACTCCAGCACGCGCGACAGCAGGTCCCACGCCTCCGCGTAGCCGGGCACGATGGCGACCGCCTGCTGCGCGTCGGCCCTCGCCTCGGGGAACCGCACCAGGTCGTAGTGGGCGGAGGCGCGGAGGAAGAAGAACACGGCCGGGTCGGCCGAGCCCTCGGCGCCCTTCAGGGTCTCGAGCGCGCGGTCGGGCTCACCCTCCTCGAGCGCGAGCGTGGCATCGAGGATGCGCAGGTCGGGCTGGCCGGGCCGCTTGCGGGCGAGCGCGTTCACCGACAGCCGGGCTGTCTCGAGCTCGCCCTCCTCCATGAGGTCGTGGATCCGCTCGATCTCGGCCCACTCGGTCTCGCTGAGGGCGGGGTACGGGGAGTCGGTCATGTGATGCCGGAAGGTAGCCGCTGCGCGGGCGCGGGGCCAGCGTGGCCGCGCCCTCGCCGCGCTCCTTTCCGGCAGCCGCGTCCGAGCCCGCGCTCGTCCATCGGGGTCGAGTCGTCGGCGGGTCCGACCGATAGGGAAGGCAGGCGCGCGCTCGGCCGTTCGCCCGCGCGAATCGGCCGCCGCGCGTCCAGCCACCGGCCGGACAACGGCTTGTCTTGACCCGCGTTCCGCCCGCTCCTTAGACTCCCTCCTCGTTCCCGCCCCACCAGGCCCCGGCCGATGCACGGAGAACCCGCTTCCATGAAGGCTATCGCCACCCGAGTCCTCGCGGCCGCCGCCCTCGCCATCGTCTGCGTGATGGCGCTCGTGGCCGCGTCCTCGCCCGCTCGCATCCAGGAGCCCGACAAGCTGATCATCCTCTCCACGGTCGACGTGAAGGGGAAGACCAGCCCCTGTGGTTGAAACACGCCCAAGGGGGGCCTCGCCCGGCGGGCGAGTTTCGCAGACAGTGTGAAGGCGGCGTACGGCCAGGTGATGCTGGTGGACGGCGGCGGCTTCTTCCCGGAGCAGGCGGACTACGAGGACGCCGCCTGGTTCCTCATGGACGGGATGATGCTCCTGCGCACGGATGCCGTCGGGATGGGCGAGAAGGAGCTGCGGTACGGCCGCAGCTTCCTGCTGGCGCACCTCAAGCGCTCCAAGCTGCCGATGGTGTGCGCCAACGTCACCGACAAGACCACCCGCAAGCCGCTGGTCGCGCCCTACCTGGTCAAGAAGGTGGGCACGGTCAAGGTCGGCGTGTTCGGCCTGATGAGCGACAAGGTGGACACCGGTCCGTCGCGTGACTCGATCACCGTCGAGGAGCCGACCGCCGCGGCCACCCGGGCGGTCGCGGCGCTCAAGAAGCAGGGCGCCACGGTCATCGTGCTGCTGTCGCAGCTGGGCAAGGTCGAGAGCGAGGACATCGTCACGGCGGTGGACGGCATCGACGTCGTGATCGTGGGCCGCAACGTGCCGCTGCTCCAGAAGGGCCGCATGATCAAGAACACGATCGCGTGCTACGGCGGCGAGCAGGGCC
>CAZMQP010000350.1:0-3213 GCA_964568385.1 uncultured bacterium | reverse complement strand
GGCAGCCGGCGCAACATCGCGGCGCACTACGACCTCGGCAACGAGTTCTTCCGGCTGTTCCTCGACCCCACCCTGATGTACTCGAGCGCCGTGTTCCCCGATGCGGACGCCTCGCTGGAGCAGGCCGCGGTGCACAAGCTGGACCTCGTGTGCCGCAAGCTGCGGCTCGAACCGGGGCAGGAGGTGCTCGAGATCGGCACCGGCTGGGGTGGATTCGCGCTGCACGCGGCCCGGCGGCACGGCGTGCGCGTGACCACCACCACGCTCAGCCGCGAGCAGTACGACGAGACGGCGCGCCTCGTGCGCGAAGCCGGGCTCGAGGACCGCATCACGCTGCGGCTCGACGACTACCGGGACCTGCCGGCGCTGGGCCGCCGCTTCGACCGCGTGGTCTCGATCGAGATGATCGAGGCCGTGGGGCACGAGTTCCTCGGCACCTACCTCGGCGTCCTCGAGCGCATGCTCGCGCCGGACGGCCTCGCGCTGCTGCAGGCGATCGTGATCCGCGACCAGGACGAGGCCGCCTACCGCCGCCAGGTGGACTTCATCCAGCGCCACATCTTCCCCGGCGGCGCGCTGCCCTCGGTGCGCGGCATCACCGACGCGCTGTCGCGCGAGACGTCGCTGCGGCTCGAGGCGCAGGAGGACCTGACGCCGCACTACGCGCGCACGCTGCGCGAGTGGCGCGCCCGCTTCGAGGCGCGGCTCGGCGAGGTGCGCGCGCTCGGGTTCGACGAGCGCTTCATCCGCATGTGGCGCTGGTACCTGTGCTACTGCGAGGGCGGCTTCCTCGAGCGCACCTGCGGGCTCGTCCACCTCACGCTCGCCGCGCCGGCCGCCGGCCGCGGCGTGCTGGCGCCCGTGCGCACGCCGGCGTGAACCTGCCCGGATTCGCCCTCGACGCCGTGCACGGGCTCGCCGCGGCGCTCGTGCTCACCACGGCCGTGTGGGCCTGGAGCGTGCGCGCGCGCGACGTCAGCCTGATCGACCGCTGGTGGGGCCCGCTGTTCGTGCTGCTCGCGGGGTTCTGGCTGCTGCGGCTCGAGGCGGCGCACCCGCGGGGCCTGCTGATCACCGCGCTCGTCGCCGTCTGGGGCGTGCGGCTCGGCGTGCACATCGCGCGCCGGGCGCGCGGGCACGGCGAGGACCCGCGCTACGCGGCGATGCGCGCACGCGCCCCGCGCTCGTTCGCGTGGACGAGCCTCGTCACCGTGTTCGGCCTGCAGGCGCTGCTCGCCACGGTGGTCGCGCTGCCGCTCCTGGCCAGCCTGCGGCCCGAGGCGCCCTCCTCGCCCGTGGCGCTCGATGCGCTGGCGCTGGCGCTGTGGACCACCGGCTTCGCGTTCGAGGCGGTGGGCGACGCGCAGCTGGCCGCCTTCAAGCGCGACCCGGCCAACCGCGGCCGGATCATGGACCGCGGCCTGTGGGCGTGGACGCGCCACCCCAACTACTTCGGCGATGCCTGCCTGTGGTGGGGCTTCGGCGTGTTCGCCCTGTCCACACCGGCCGCCTGGTGGACGCTGATCGGGCCGCTGCTCATGACCGTGCTGCTGCGCCGCGTCTCGGGCGTGACGCTGCTCGAGTCCGCCATGGCCTCGCGGCCCGGCTACGCCGACTACGTGGCCCGCACGAGCGCGTTCGTGCCCCGCCCGCCGCGCCGCCGCCCCTGAGCGCCGCGCTCAGCGCCGCGGCGCGAGCGTCACGCACAGCGCGAGGCCGCCGTGCGCCGGCGCCAGCCGCCAGCCGTGGAGCCGCGCGCGCAGCGCCCGGTCGTTGGACGCGCGCACGTGGGCGGGCGTCCACGCCAGGTCCCACGCGGCGCTGAGCAGCGCGGCACTCGCGCCGCCCGCGGCGAGGAGCACCCACGCGTCGGTCTCCCCGTCGAACGACCGGGCGAATCCCGCGAAGCCGGCGCCGAGGAGCACCGCCCGCGCCGCGGCACCACGTCCGCCGCGTTCCCCGGCGCCTCCGTGGGCGAGCCCGAGCGCGGGCCCGGCCACCACCCCCGCCGACGCGATCGCGACCGCGGGCGGCGAGGGGGCGAGCAGCAGCACGCCCATCGGCGCCAGCGTGCACGCGAGGCCGACCGCCTGCGAGGCGGCCGGGCTCGGCAGCCCGAGCGAGGACTCGGGGCGGGCCCGCATCGCGGCGAACGCGCTGTCGAGTCCCGCGGCATCGTGCGGATGCGCGAGCGAGGGGGCCGGAGCGCCCCACAGCGCCCCCGTCACGAGGGCTCCCAGCAGTCCGCGCATCCGGCATCGCATGGCGGCAGACTGGCATCCGGGAACGGGGGCCGCAATGCCGGAAGCCCCCGGTTTCCGGGGCCTGCGAGAATCCACTTGCCAGCCGGAGGTTCCGGACACATACTGCCTGTGCTTCGAAAGTGGCAGTGCGCAGGTGCGTTCTACGTCGCCGGGCACTCATCCGGCGGCTTTTTTTGTGCCACGCAACGCCCTCTCGAAGGAACCGGCCAGTGAGGCCGGCGCAGCCGTCGCGTCAGACGGTCGATTCACTGGGGGCTCCCCGCCCCCAAGTCTCAGGAGTAGATCAGTGGCGACTGGCACCGTGAAGTGGTTCAACGAGGCGAAGGGTTTCGGTTTCATCTCGCAGGCGAGCGGCGAGGACGTGTTCGTGCATTTCTCGGCGATCACGATGGACGGATTCAAGACCCTCGCCGAGGGCGAGGCCGTCGAGTTCGACGTCACCCAGGGCCCCAAGGGCCTGCAGGCGGCCAACGTCCGTCGGGCCTGATCCCGCCCGGAGTACCGCTTCACACGATGAGGGCGGCGCGCAAGCGCCGCCCGTCGTGTTTCCGGCCGGCGACTCGCCCGGTCACAGCGCCCCGCGCGCGCGCAGGCTGACCACCCCGCGAGAGGCCACGATGACGTGGTCGAGCACGCCGATGCCCACCAGGTCCCCCACCTGCACCAGCCGCCGCGTGATGGACAGGTCCTCCTCGCTCGGCTCCGGGTCGCCGCTCGGGTGGTTGTGCACCAGCACCACGCTCGCCGCCGAGTGCACGATCGCCGGATGGAACACCTCGCGCGGGTGCACGATCGAGGCATTGAGACTGCCGATGCTCACGGTCTCGCGGCGCTCCATCTCGTGGCGGGCGTTGAGCAGCAGCCCCACGACGTGCTCGCGCCGCGCCAGCACCAGGTCGCGGACATGGCCGAGCACGTCGTCGGGGCCGCGCACCGCGCCGGCGCCCGC
>CAZMQP010000349.1:0-3221 GCA_964568385.1 uncultured bacterium | reverse complement strand
CAAACCCTTCGCGCCCCGGCCGCGTCCAATCCGACCAACGCGGCAGCCGGGGCCCCCGTGCGCGGCGCGCTGGCGCGCAATCGAGGGATCGAACGGCTAGGCTCGCGCGTCCATCTTCTGTCCCCTCCTTCCTCCCCCACTTCGAACGGGTTCCCGATGCGCTCAGCCGCCCTCCTGCTCGCGCTCCTGCTCCTGCCCGCCACGGCCCTCGCCCAGAGCGCCGGCATCAAGGGCGTGTTCCGCGACTCCGGTGACCAGACCGCTGTCGGCCAGGTGAAGGTGACGCTGACGCGCTTCGCCGACAGCACCGACGTGCACCGGGTCACGGCCAAGGAGGACGGCACGTTCGAGCTCAAGGGGCTCGGCGTGTACCGCTACCGCCTCGAGGCCACGCGGCTCGGCTACCTGCCCCTGCGCATGGTGGTCCCGGTCACCAAGGCCGGTCAGGATCTCGGCGTGCTGGCGATGACGCCCGAGTCGGTGAACATCCCCGGCGTCACGGTGACCGAGTCGCCCGCACCGGCCGCCCAGAAGGCCGACACCACCGAGTTCCGCGCCAGCGCGCTCAAGACGCACAAGGACGCCACCGCCGAGGAACTCGTGCAGAAGCTGCCGGGCGTCACCATCGAGAACGGGCAGGTGCGCGCGCAGGGTGAACAGGTGCAGCAGGTGCTCGTGAACGGCCGGCCGTTCCTCGGCAGCGACCCCACCGCCGCCATGCGCAACCTGCCGGCCGACGTGGTGGACCGCATCCAGGTGTACGACCGCGCCAGCGACCAGGCCGAGTTCAGCGGCTTCGACGACGGGCAGTCGCAGCGCACCATGAACTTCGTGCTGCGCAACCAGAACCTGCGCTTCGGCAAGTTCTACGGCGGCTACGGCGACCAGGATCGCTATCAGGCGGGCGGCAACGCGACGTGGATCAAGGGCGCCACGCGGCTCACGCTGCTGGGCCTCTCCAACAACATCAACCAGGCCAACTTCTCGCCGCAGGACCTGTTCGGGGCCCTGAGCGGCACCGGCGGCGGCACCGGCGGCCCGCGCATGATGATGTTCGGCGGCGGTGGCGGCCGTGGCGGCGGCGGCGGCGGCCCGCGCATGTGGCGCGGCGGCGGCGGCGGCGGGTTCGATCCCAGCAGCTTCTTCGTGAGCCAGCCGAGCGGGCTCAGCACCACGCACTCGGGCGGGCTCAACTACGTCACCGAGTGGGGCGCGCGGCTCAAGGCGAGCGCCAGCGTGTTCCTGAACGACACCGAGAACGACAACGACCAGACGCTCGGCCGCGAGTACGTCCCGGCGCAGGACTCGATCCGCTTCTACGACCAGTTCACGGTCAGCCGCACCGACAACGGCAACCAGCGCGTCGACGCGCGGATCGAGTGGAATCCGGACTCCTCCAACTCGGTGGTGCTGCAGCCGCGGCTCTACTTCCAGCAGAACGACGCGCACACCACCGAGTCGGCGCGCAACATGACGGACCAGGGCACGCCGCTCAGCGCAGCGCGCAACGAGAGCGCCTCACGCACCACCGGCGACAACCTCTCGACCCGCCTGACCATGCGCCACCGCTTCGCCAAGCGCGGCCGCAACGTGACGGCCGAGGCCAACGTCAGCCGCAACGAGCGCGACCTCGAGTCGCTGCAGTACTCGCTGACCGACTACTTCGACGGCGCCTCCGTGGAGAGCGACACGCTCGACCAGCGCACGCGCACGCTCACGACCACGAGATCGTTCTCGACCCGCGTGTCGTTCACCGAGCCGCTCAGCGCCAGCGTGCAGGCGCAGGTGTTCTACAACCCGGCGCTCACGTGGAGCGACTCCGACGCCCGCGCACTGCGGTTCGACCCCGTCTCCGGCACCTACTCCGTGCCCGACGACCTCACGTCGAACACCTACGAGAACCGCACGCGCACCCAGAGTGCAGGCACGTCCGTGCTGGTGAGCCAGGGTCCGTGGAAGTGGCTCACGAGCGCGTCGTACCAGCAGCTCCTGCTGCGCTCGGAGCAGACCTACCCGGTCACGCGCACGCTCGAGGAGACCTTCGGCGACGTGCTGCCGTCCATGACCCTCACGGGCAACTTCGCCAACCGCCGCAGCCTGCGCCTCGCCTGGACCACTTCGACCAACGCGCCGAGCATCAGCCAGCTCCAGAACGTGCTCAACAACGCCAATCCGCTGTCGCTCTCGACCGGCAATCCCGACCTCGAGCCGACCTACACGCACACGTTCTCGCTGCGCTTCTCCGAGGCCGACCCCAGCCGCTCCCGGTCGAAGTTCGCGTTCATGAACTTGTCGCGCACCTCCGACCCGATCGCCAACTCCACGTTCACCGCGCCGTCGGACACCACCGTGGACGGCATCTTCCTCGCGCGCGGCACCCAGCTGACGCGTCCGGTCAACCTCGACGAGTCGTGGAACGCGAACCTGTTCGGCGTCTACAGCCGGCCGCTCACCTGGCTCAAGAGCAACCTCAGCTTCAATGGCGGCGGCTCGTTCTCGCGCTCGCCCACGCAGCTGCAGGGGCGCACCAACGTCTCCAGCACGTACGGCATCCGCTCCGGCGCCGTGCTGGCCAGCAACGTCAGCCCCAACCTCGACTTCACGGTGTCCTACCAGGGCACCTACACGATCGCCCGCAGCACGCTCAGCACCAGCAGCACGGGCGACTACTTCACGCACACGGCGGCGCTGCGGCTCAACGCCACCGTCGGGCCGGGCGTCGTGATCCGGCAGGAACTGACGCACAACCTGCAGAGCGGCGTGCCCTCGGCCTACGGGCAGGACGTGCTGCTGTGGAACTCGACCGTCGGCAAGAAGTTCCTCAAGGACGGCCGCGGCGAGCTGCGCCTGACGGCGACCGACATGCTCGAGCAGGACCGCAGCGTCAGCCGCACGGTGACCGAGACCTACGTGCAGGACTCGCGCGATCTCACGCTCGGGCGCTACCTGCAGGCCGTCTTCACCTACACGTTCCGCTGAGCCGGCGCCGGCGATCCGGCCCGCGGCCGGATCAGTGCGGCCAGCCGCACGACTCCGCGATGCCGGGCGCCGAGGAACTGCTCGACGCGGTGGTCCGCCGCGTGTTCGCGTCACCGGCGCCGCGCGAGCCACGCCAGCGGGCGATCGCGCGGGCGGTTCAGGCGGCCGCGGCGCGGCGGCTGGTGGCCGCGGCGCAGCACCCGGGCGCCTCGCCGGCAGTGCGGGCCGCGCTCGAATCGGCG
>CAZMQP010000348.1:0-3225 GCA_964568385.1 uncultured bacterium | reverse complement strand
GGTGGGCCGGCTCACGGCCGAGGGCGCGCGCGCGCACCTGGGCCGCTCGTTGGCGCCCTACTGGCTGATCGCGCTGCCCGAGTCCGGCGGCGCCCGGCTGCCCAAGCGCATCGCGCCCGCGCTGCCGGACGCGGGCGTGCACCTGTCCTACGCGTTCCAGTGGTTCCTGTTCGCGGCGGGCACGCTCGCGGCGGCCGGACTCCTCGCGTGGCGGGAGTTGCGCCGACCCGCTTCCCGCGGCCGCTGAGGCCGCCGTGCGCGCTGCCCGCCGGCCGCGCGGCGTCATTCACCGACGCCCCGCGCGCGCTCGCCGAATCGGGCGCGCCTCGGCGGCGCCGCATCCGTAACCTGTGCTGTGTGAGAGCGGACCGGCGGCACGCCAGTGCGGCGGGCCGGGGTCCGCGGGAGGCAGGGGAGGGCGGCGATGCGTGGGCGAAGGATGCGGATGGATGGCGATGGCGTCTTCTGGGGCGGCGTGCTGCTCGGACTGGGCGCGATCTTCCTGCTCGTCAACGCAGGGGTCCTCGAACGGGACATCCTCGGACAGTGGTGGGTGGCGATCCCGCTGGCCATGGGCGTCGGGCGGCTGATCACGGCGAGGACCGCCTCGGCGGTCTCCGAGGGCGTGTTCTTCCTGCTCATCGGCGCCTGGTTCCTCATCGCGGTCACCGGCTGGATGGGCCTCACCTGGCGCAACAGCTGGCCGCTCGCCCTGATCGCCGTCGGCGCCAGCATGCTCACCGAGGCCATCGCCGGGGCGTTCCTGCCCGCGAAGCGGGCGGCCGAGAAGGAGGACGCGTCATGAATGGAGCTCGGAAGGCGCGGAGGACGCGCGACCTGCTGCTCGCGCTCTGCCTCGGCTGGCTGCTGGTGCAGAACCTGGCGCTGCTGTCGCTGGCCCCGTGGGACCGGCTGGGCGTGCTCTCGACCGTCGGGAGTGCGATGCTGAAGGCGCTGTGGGCGCTGTGCCTGCCGGTCGTCACGACGGTGCTGGCGGCGGCCCTCGCGTGGGCGTTCACGATCGGACTGCTGCGCGCTCCGCTGGAGCCGCGGGAACTCGAGCACAAGGAGCTTCGTCATGGCTGACCGGGATTACGGGCACCTGTCCGGGCCGCGCCCCGATCGCCCGCGGTTCATCGGGGTCGGTCGGCTCATCTTCGGCGCCGCGCTGCTCACCATCGGCGTCCTGTGGACCCTCGACAATCTCGGCATCGTGGACTCCGACCGCGTGCTGCGCTGGTGGCCGGCGGCGGTCGTCGCGTTCGGCCTCGCCAAGCTGCTCGGCCTCGGCACGCAGCGCTCCCTCATGACCGGCGGCTTCTTCACCCTCATCGGCCTCGTCATCCTGGGCGCCGAGGCGGATCTCTACGACCTCAACATCTGGCGGCTGTGGTGGCCGACCCTGATGATGTTCGTGGGCGGCTCGATCCTGCTCCGCGCCCTGCGCGGCCCGGGCGCCGCCGCGCCGGGGCCCGACGGCACGCTGCCGAGCGAGGACTCCTACATCCGCACGTTCGCGATGATGGGAGGCACCAAGGTGCGCGTCACCTCGAACGCCTTCCGGGGCGCCGAGCCGAGCGCGTTCATGGCGGGCATCGAGTACGACCTGCGCGGTGCCACGCCCGCGGGCGACACCGTGGTGATGGACGTGTTCGCCATGTGGGGCGGCATCGAGATCGTGGTGCCGCCCGACTGGCGTGTCTCGGCCGAGGTGATGCCGCTCATGGGCGGCGTCGAGGACAACTCGACCTCGCCCTCGGGGCCGGCCCGGACCACGCTGGTGGTGCGGGGGACCGTGGTGATGGGCGGCGTCGAGATCAAGACCAAGGCGCCGGCGGCCGCTTCGCGCGACGACGCCTGACCGATGCATCCGCTCCTGCTTGGCCGGGGCCGCCTGGTGCTGTTCGGCGCCATCGGCCTGCTGATGGGGGTCCTGCTGGCGGGCCTGCTGCGGCTGGTGGCGCCGCGGCCGTGGCCGGCGGCGCTGCTGTTCGCGCTGCCGATGATGGTGTTCTACGGCTTCGCGGTGCTGTCGGCGTGGTGGGTGTGCCGTGCCAACCCGCTCACGCCGGCGCGCATGGTGCGCTCCCTGCTCACGCAGGTCGGCGCGGCGCTGCAGACGAGCGCCGTGTGGACGGGCGTGGGCACGCTCGGCGCCGTCGTCCTGTCCCGCTGGCAGGGTCCGGGCGTGGACCGGTCGCTCATCCTGAGCGATGCCGCGGTGCTGTTCGCGCTCGGCATCCCGATCTACCTGCTCTCGGCCCTCACGCACTACCTCGTGCTGGCGGGCGAGCAGTACCATGAGGCCCGCAAGCGCGTCCTCGAATCCGAAGTGGCGGCGCGCGAGGCCGAACTGCGCGCCCTGCGCGCCCAGCTCAATCCGCACTTCCTGTTCAACAGCCTCAACTCCATCAACGCGCTCGTCGGCGGCGATCCCGAGGGCGCGCGCCGGATGTGCGAACGGCTCGGCGACTTCCTGCGCCGCACGCTGGCGCTGGGGGCGAAGGAGGAAGTGGCGCTGTCGGAGGAACTCCAGCTCGTGGACCAGTACCTCGCGATCGAGGCCGTGCGCTTCGGCGACCGGCTGCAGGTGGAGCGCGCGATGAGCCCCGAAGCGCTCTCCTGCCTGGTGCCGCCGCTGCTGCTGCAGCCGCTGGTCGAGAACGCCATCAAGCACGGGGTCTCGAGCCGCATCGAGGGGGGCTGCGTCCGGCTGTCGGCGACGCGGCAGGGCGGGTCGCTCATCCTGGGCGTCGAGAATCCGGTGGACGACGATGCCCCGGTGCGCACGGGTGAGCGCGTCGGGCTCGAGAACGTCCGCCGCCGCCTCGCGGTCCACGGCGCGCGCGAGGCGCGCCTCGAGGCGGTGCGGGAACCGGGACGCTTCCGCGTCTCGCTGACGCTCCCGGCCCGCGTGGCGGAGGCGGCGCGATGAGCCCGCTGCGGGTCGTGCTCGTGGATGACGAGGCGCCGGCGCGCGCGCTGATGCGCGAGTACCTGTCGGCCGATGCGGCGATCGAGGTGGTGGCCGAGTGCGCCAACGGCTTCGAGGCGGTCAAGGCCATCGCCGAGCACCAGCCCGACCTGGTGTTCCTCGACGTCCAGATGCCCAAGCTCGACGGCTTCGAGGTGCTGGAACTGCTCGACCCGGCCCCCGCGGTGGTGTTCTGCACCGCCTACGACGAGTTCGCGCTCAAGGCGTTCGAAGTACACGCCATTGATTAC
>CAZMQP010000347.1:0-3225 GCA_964568385.1 uncultured bacterium | reverse complement strand
CGGGCGCGCGGGGGGCCGCTGCGGCGGCGCCGGAGGCCCGCTCCACGGAGGGGACGCGCACATGAACGTCGGGATCCTGCTGGCCGCCGGCGCCTCGAGCCGGTACGGGAGCGCCAAGGCGCTGGCGAAGGTGCGCGGACAGAGCTTCGTCGCGCGCGGGGTGCGCGTGCTGTGGAGCGTGTGCGACCGCGTCGTCGTGGTGCTGGGCGCCGACGCCGCACGTCTGCAGCGCGCGCTCGAGGCCGAGTTCGTCGCGCTCGCCGAGGCGGGCGCGCTGGCCCCCGAGGTGCATGCCGCCCGCGGCAAGGGCAGCGAGGCGCTCGAGGTGCACTTCACCACCAACCGGGCGTGGAAGCGCGGCATGCTGGGCTCGGCCCGGCTCGGGCTCGCCGAGGGCCTGTCGCTGCGGCCGCGGGCGCTGCTGGTGCTGCCGGTGGACCACCCGGGCGTCGCCGCCGCGACGCTGATCGAACTCTCGGGGCTCATGGAGGAGGCGCTCGCGGCCGCCGGCCGCGGGGCCGAGAAGTCGCTCGCCTACGCGCTGGTGCCGCGGCACCGGCACCGCCGCGGGCATCCGCTGGTGGTGTCGGCCGCGCTGGCACGGTCGGTCGTGCGCGACCGTGCGGCCACCGACCTCTCCGACGCCGTCCGCCGGCACGCGCGGCTCGTGGGCTACCTCGACGTGGCGGACGCGGGCGTCGTGCGCAACGTCAACACGCCGCGCCGCCGCGCCTGAGGGCCTGCCGGCTCAGGCGGCCGGCCCCGCGCGCCCCAGGCACCAGAGCGCGCCCGCGCGCTCCTCGAGCGCGAGCGCGGTGAGCGTGCGGCCCTCGCAGGGCCCGGCGGTGCAGCGGCCCGTCGCGGCGTCGTAGTGCGCGTCGTGCCGCAGGCACACCAGCGTGCGGCCCCCGTCGCGGCCGATCTCGCCGCCGCCGCGGTCGAGCGTCAGCGGCAGGTGGCGGCAGCGGTCCACGTAGGCGCGCCATCCGGACGGCGTGCGGATCGCGAACGCCGGCGTCGCCACGCCGTCGAGTGCGAGCGTGAAGCGCACGAGCGCGCCCTCGGCTGCGGCCGCCGCGTCCGGCACGATGCGGAGTCCCATGCCCGGCAGCCTAGCCCGGAGGCGGCCGCACGGATACCCGGGCGGGCCCCGGGCGTGGCATGCTGCGCATTCCACCCCGGGAGGGATCCATGCCGAAGTCCGCACCCATCATCGCCGTCTATGGCAGTTCGACCGTGCGCGAGGGGGACGACGCCTTCTCGGAGGCGCACCGCCTCGGCGCCGAACTCGCGCGCCGCGGCGCCAGCGTCATGACCGGCGGCTACGACGGCGTCATGGCCGCCTGCTCGCGCGGGGCGCACGAGGCCGGCGGGCACGTGATCGGCGTCACGGTCGAGCTGGTCGAGCGCCGCGGCCCGGTCAACGCCTGGGTGCGCGAGCGCGTGCACACGCCCGACCTCTACGCGCGGCTCGACCACATGGTCGGGCGCGCTGACGGGTTCGTGGTGGCCACCGGCAGCATCGGCACGCTGACCGAGCTGTTCCTGACGTGGACCCTGCTCAGCGTGGCCGCCCGCCCGCCGGCGCCGATGGTGCTGATGGGCGGCCACTGGCGCGGCTGGCTCGAGGCCCATCGCGGCCCGCGGCTCGTGCCAGAGCCGCTGCTGCGGCACCTCGCGATCGCCGACACGCCCGAGCAGGCCGCGGCCGACGTGCTCGCCGGCCTCGCCACCGCGGTCGGCCCGCAGAAGGACGCCCGCGCATGAGCACGGCCGCGCCGGCCGACCCGCTGCTCGAGCATCGCCGGCGGTTCCCCACGCTCGAGCACACGCTGCACTTCGCCTCGCACACCCTCGGCGCCATGCCCGCCGAGGCGGCCGACGCCCTGGCCGACTACGCCCGCCAGTGGCGCGAGCGCGGCATCCGCGCCTGGGAGGAGCACTGGCTGGAACTGCCGCGCCATGTGGCGGGCGCGATCGAGCGCCTCATCGGCGCCGCCCCGGGCAGCGTCTCGCTGCTCCCGAACGTCACCGTGGCGCAGGCGGTGGCGCTCTCGGCGCTCCGGTTCGCCCCGGGCCGCGACCGCGTCGTGTGCACCGCCGAGGATTTCCCCTCGGTGCTCTACCTGTACGAGGGGCTCGCGGACCGGGGCGCCACGGTGACCCGGGTCGAGCCGCGCGAGGGCCGCCGCATCGACACCGAGGCGCTGCTCGCCGCCATCGACGCGCGCACGGCGCTGGTGGCGGTCTCGCACGTGATGTTCCGCACGGCGCAGGTGCTCGACCTGGGGGCGGTGGTGCGCCGGGCGCGCGAGGTCGGCGCGCTGGTGATGGCCGACGCCTACCAGTCGGCCGGCATCCTCGACCTCGACGTGGCGCGGCTGGACGTGGACCTCATGACCGGCGGCTCGGTGAAGTGGCTGTGCGGCGGCCCCGGCACCGGCTGGCTCTACGTGCGCCCGGCGCTGCAGGGCTCGCTCGCGCCGGCGCTCACGGGCTGGTTCGCGCACGAGCAGCCGTTCGCCTTCGAGCCCGGCCCGCAGCGGCTCGACGCCGGCGCGAGGCGGTTCCTGAACGGCACGCCCGGCATTCCCGCCCACGCGGCCGCCCGCCCCGGGTTCGAACTCGTGGCCTCGATCGGCGGCGCGGCGCTGCGCGCCAAGTCCCTGCGCCAGACGGCCCGGCTCATCGCGCTCGCCGACGAGGCGGGCTTCCCGCTCGTCTCCCCGCGCGAGGAGGCCGCCCGGGGCGGCAGCGTCTGCCTGGCGGTGCCCGAGGCCGAGCGCGTGTGCCGCGACCTGCTCGCCGCCGACGTGCTGCTCGATCACCGCCCGGGCGTGGGGCTGCGGCTGGCGCCGCACTTCTACACCCGCGACGACGAACTCGACGAGGTCATGCGCCGCATCGTGCGCGCCGTGCGCGGCTAGAAGACGGGCTTCCCGGGGGTGGTGGCCGCGCGTTAGGATGGCCCGGAACGCACGCACCCCGCGCGCCCGGCGCGCCCCCACTCCCAGCCTGGAGACGCCATGGACACGGCCACCGTGGAGACCAAGCCCCTTCGCATCACCCGCGACCCCAAGGTGTACGTCGTCGGCCGCCAGCAGGTCAGCGAGGCCGAGATCGGCCGCTTCCTCGAGGACGAGGGACTCACCTGGCAGACCGACACCGAGGTGGGCGCCGAGCAGCTGGCCGAGATCGCCGGCCGCGTCTGCTACATGAGCTACG
>CAZMQP010000346.1:0-3245 GCA_964568385.1 uncultured bacterium | reverse complement strand
CGCTCTCGCCGCGCAGCAGCACGCTGGAGTCGGTGGCGGCCACCTTGCGCGCCAGCTCGAGCGCGCGCCGCGTCGCCGGCGCATCGCCGACGATGGGCAGCGCTCCCTCGCGGATGGACTCGACCGTGCGGGTGAGGCGGGAGTTCTCGCGCTCGAGCGCGCGCCGCTCGCCGGCCTCGCGCAGGGACCGCACCAGCACGTCGGTGAAGTCGCCCTCCTTCTCGACGTAGTCGTGCGCGCCACGCTTGAGCGCCTCGCGCGCGGTCTCGAGCGCGGCATAGGCGGTCATCAGGATCACCAGCGTGTCCGGCCAGCGCTGGCGCACCTCGGCCAGCAGCGCCATGCCGTCGGGCGGCGCCATGCGCAGGTCGGTGACCACGGCGTCGAACCGAGCGCGCCCCAGTTCGCGCAGCGCCTCGGCGCCGCCGCTCACCCACTGGGCCTCGAAGCCGGCGTCGGTGAGGTCGGCCGCGGTGAGCTCCGCGTTCTTCACCTCGTCGTCCACCACCAGCACCTTCAACGGGCGGCCCTCGCGGTCAGTTGCAGATGGTGAGGCTGCCGAGCGGCTCGGAGGTCTCGATCCAGCCGCCGCCCTCGATGCGCAGGCGCAGGGTGCCGTTCACGGTCTGCTTGCTCACGGTGACGCAGTCGAACGGGCCGACGACGCGGTAGCTCTTGTCGCCGCAGTCCGCGAGCCGCGCCTGACCGTCCACGAAGCCCTCCCAGCAGGTGTCGGACTCGATCTGGATGCGGCTCTCCTTGGAGCAGCCGCTGCCGAGGGCGAGCAGCAGGGCGAACAGGACGGGGATGCGCAGGCGACGGATCACGGTGGAGCCTCCCATGGGGACAATAATCCTCATCGGCCGTTCGCCCCAGCCGCAGTAGCGGCGAGCGGCAGCGTCAGGCGCACGCTCGCCCCGCCGCCCCGGCGGTTGGCCGCCGCGAGGGCGCCCCCGGCGCCCTCGGCCAGCCGCCGGCACAGGAACAGCCCGAGCCCGCTGCCCTGCGCCTTGGTGGTCCGGAACGGCTCGCCGAGGCGCCGCAGCACCTCGGGCGGGAAGCCGGGACCGTCGTCCTCCACCACCGCCTCGAACCGGCCCGCCACCACCTCGGCTCGCACGCGCACGGTGCCGCCCTCGGCCACCGCCTCGAGGGCGTTGAGCACCAGGTTGAGCCAGGCCTGCTTGAGCGAGTCCGCGTCCAGGCGCACCCAGGCGCCGTCCTCGGCGACCTCGCGCACCAGCACGGCGCGGCGGGCCTGGAACTCGCCCTCGAGCAGGTCGAGCGTCTGGCGCAGGGCGAGCGCGGCGTCGCCGTGCAATCCCGAGGGCCCGCCGCCGCGCGCGAACTGCAGGTAGCGCCCGACCGTGCCGGTGAGCCGGTCCACCTCCTCGACCACCGAGTCGGCCATGCGCTGTGCGTCGGGCGCGAGCTTGCCGAGCCGCTTGGCCGAACCTCGGATGATGGCGAGCGGGTTCTTGATCTCGTGCGCGAGCGTCGCGGTCAGGCGGCCCATCGCGGCCAGGTTCTCGGAGCGCGACAGGCGCTGCTCGAGCGCGAGCTGCGAGCCGATCGCCCGCACCAGCACCGCCGCCAGCGCGGCCGCCGCCAGCATGCCCAGCAGCGCCACCAGCGCCAGGCGCTGCCGCAGGCGCGCCAGTTCGCCCTCCCACGCGGGCTGCGCCTCGGCCACCAGCACGGCCACGGTCGCCGCGCCCTCCATCACCGGCGCCATCGCGGCGCGCGTCTCGCGCCCCGCCACGAGATAGGGCGGCGACACCATCGCGCGGCCCGCCAGGGCGGTGTCGAGCAGCGCGCTCGCCACCGTGTCCATGCGGCTCGCGAGGCCGCGCCGCTCGTCGGGTTCGCGCACGTCGAACAGCACGCGGCGGTCGTTGTCCACCACCGACACGTCGAGCAGGTTGGTGCTCGATCTGAGCGACTCGAACTGCACCTGCAGCGACAGCCAGCCGGTGCTCTCGGGGCCGCCGAGGCGCACGTCCTCGAGGTCGTCGGGGCCCACCTGCGAGGCGGTGAGTTCGGCCAGGTCGGCGAGGCGGCGCGTGAAGTCGCGCTCGAAGCTGTCGCGCACGCCGAGGTAGGTGACCACGGCCGAGGCCGCGATCAGCGCCATGGCGGCCGCGGCGAAGGCCAGCGTGTACGTCTGCGTGCGGTGCACCCCGGCTCTCGCCTCCCCACGGGTCGCGGCGCGCCCCGGACCGGGCCCGCCGCCTGCCGCGGACGATGGGCGTCGCGAGAACGCGCTGTCAACCGCGCGTGTCGCAGTCCGCAATGCCCCGGGGCGGGACCATCGCATTTCGCACTCAAGTCCGCGTAAGTGCCGTCCGATGCATGGGGTGTCGCCGCCTCCCGGTGGGCGACCCGAACAGGAAGCAAGCAGGGCCGCGGCACCCTTCGTCGCGGCGCTCGCGCGCACGGCCACCCCTCGGACGCTCGCGCTGGCGCTGCTGCATGGACCCCTCGGGGGTCCGGCGAGAGGCGCCGCGTCCCACGGAACGTCCCCCGCACCGCGGGGGGCCGCGTGCGGCGATGCGCCGGCGCGGTGATCCGTGACCGCCCGCGACGGGCGGCACCGAGGGGCCTGTCGTGACGATTCGCACTCCGGACTGGCGCGCCAGCCGCTGGCTGCTCCTTCTGATCCTCGCCGCCGCCTCGCCGGTCCATGCACAGGGCGGCGCCGCGCCCTCCGAGCGCGAGATCGAGGCCGCGCTGCGGGCCCGCGGGCTCGACCCGGTGGAGCTCCGCGAACGGCTGCGCGCCCAGGACTCCGAATCCGCCACGACGCCGGCGTCCTCGCCTCGCGCGTTCCTGCCGCCGAGCGAGCCGCCGATCGTGCCCGACTCGATGGCCCGCGTGACCCGGCCCGAGGTGCGCCCCGGCGAGCCGCTCGGCTTCGAGATCTTCCGCTGGGCCCCGACCACGTTCGAGCCGCTCGCCCACGGCCCCGTCGGCGACGTCTACCCGCTCGGACCCGGCGTCGAGCTGACGCTCACCCTGTGGGGCGACGCGCAGCTGGCGCTCACCCTCACGGTGACGCGCGAGGGCTCGGTGACGCTCCCCGACGTGGGCGAGGTGGCGGTCAGCGGCCTGCCGCTCGCCGCGGCGCGCGAGCGCATCCGCGCGGCGCTGGCGCGCGTGTACTCCGGCCTGCGGGGCACGAGCGGGCGCTCCACGACGTCGCTGTCGCTGTCGCTCGGACGGCTGCGCAGCATCCAGGTGTTCCT
>CAZMQP010000345.1:0-3271 GCA_964568385.1 uncultured bacterium | reverse complement strand
TCGAGCAGGCGGTCGATCCTCTCGCCCAGCGTGCGGGCCTGCGCGAGGCGGCGCCCTACTTCCTGCTGCTCACCGCCAAGGGCGAGATCGACGACAAGCTGCTCGCGCTGGAGACGGGCGCCGACGACTACCTGGTCAAGCCGTGCGACCAGGGCGAGCTGATGGCGCGCGTCCGCGCCGGGCTGCGCATCGTGCTGCTGACGCAGGACCTGAGGAGGTCGGCGCAGGAGCTGCGCGTCGTCAAGGTGGAGATGGAGGAGATGCGGCGCGAACTGGCCCGCCTCTCCGCGCGACACGACGCCGGGGCCGCGGCCCCGCCCGCGGCCGTCACGGGGGCGGGCGACCCCGCCGACGAGGCCGGCGCGGCCGCCTGAGCGCTTGCGCTCGGCGGCGGCATCGCCGAGCCTGCCCGCATGCGCGTCCTCCTGCTCGGAGCCTCGGGGCTCCTGTCCGCGGCCGCGTCCCGCGCGTTCGTGCGGGCCGGCGCCGAGACCACCGTGCTCTCGCGCGGCCGGCAGCCCGTGCCCGAGGGCGTCGAGGCGCTCGTGGCCGACCGTTCCGACCCCTTCTCGCTCCGCGCCGTGCTGAAGGACCGTGCGTTCGACTTCACGGTGGACTTCCTCGCCTATGACGCGGGCGACATCGAGGCCCTGTTCCACGAGCCGATCGCGGCGCTCGGCCGCTTCGTCATGATCTCCTCGGGCCAGGTCTACCTGGTCACCGAGTCGCCCCGGCCGCCATTCGCCGAGGCGGACGCCGAGCGCCCGCTGATGCCCGAGCCCGACCCCGCCACCCCGGACCACGGCGAGTGGCGCTATGGCATGGGCAAGCGCCGCGCCGAGGCCGCGCTCGACCGCCTGCGCGTGTCGCACGGCGTGCGCGGGCTCGCGCTGCGGCTGCCCGTGGTGCAGGGGGCCGAGGACCACTCGCGGCGGCTGTGGGCGTACCTCGAGCGCATGCTGGATGGGGGTCCCGTCATCCTGCCCGAGGGCGGGGAGCAGCCCGTGCGCTTCGTCTGGAACGAGGATGTGGCGCGAGCGCTCGTGCACCTGGCGTCGCAGCCGGGCTGGCCGCCGGAGCGCGCGCTCAACCTGGCGCAGCCGGACGAACCCACCCTGAGGCGGTTCCTCGAGACCGCCGCCGCCGCGCTGGAGGTCGAACCCCGGTTCGAGAGCCGCACCTGGGCGGAGATCGAACGGGCCGGGCTCGGCGCCTCGCTCTCGCCCTATTCGGGGCGCTGGTGCTCGCGGCCGGACCCCTGGCTCGCCGCCACCCGCCTCGGGGGGCCGGCCACGGCGAGCGAGGCCTACCTTCCTGGCGTGGTGCGCGCCCAGCGCGAGGCGGGCGGGCCGTCCCACCCGGGCTATGCCCGCCGGGCGGCCGAACTGGGGCTGCTCCGGGGCTGAGCGGCCCGGGGGCGGCTTCAGTTGCCGATTGCGGCGGACGGCCCCGCTCCTGCACTCTCGCGGCCGAGGATCCCCCCCACGAATGGCCGACGACAGCTCGATCCGAAGCACCCTGCTCGCCCATGAGCGGCCGTGGCCCGGTTTCGCCGGGACCACGCTTCCGGCGTTGGACGTGACCCCGGCTCTCGAGGCTCGCGGTGTGCCCGCCGCGGAGGGCGAGGACTGGGCGGGACTGCGGCAGGTGATGATGAGCATCATCACCAGTCTCGACCCCGACCAGGCGCTGCGCGAGGCCCTGATCGGGTGCATCCGGCAGACCGGAGCCCAGTCGGGCTCCATCTGGCTGCGCATCGCCGGCCGGCCGCCGGTGCGTGCCGTGCACGCGGGGCTGAGCCGCGAGTACCTCGAGACCTTCGACCGCATCGCGGAGGAGCGCGAGCAGGCCGAGATCATGTTCACCTCGAAGCTGGAGCGCCGCCGTCTCGTCCCCGGCTCCGCACCGGAGACCATGGTGACGCTCGGCCGCCTGCTCGGCGCGCGCGCCTCGCTCGTCATGCCGCTTCGCTGCCGCGGCATGCACCTGGGGGCCGTCACGCTCGCGCACCGGGACGAGGGCGGCTTCGAGGCGCTGTCGCTGGAGTTCCTGCAGACGCTCACCGAGGCGGTCGCGATCGCGCTCGACAACGCCCGGCTGTTCGAGCAATCGCAGGTGAACCAGCGCCAGGCGCTCGCCGAGCACCTCATCCAGGAGCAGTTGCTGCGCCATGTGGACGCGCGGGTGGCCCTGCTCGAGGGGCCCGAACTCCGCATCCTGCGCCACAATCCCGCCTTCGCCAGCGGCCTCGGACGCGACGAGGACCTGACCGGCCGCTCGTGGGCCGAACTGCTGCCGGGATTCGAGTCGAGCCCGATCCGGGACTGCGTGGAACGCGCACTGCGCACCGGCACGAGCCAGAGCGAAGCCGACCTCGAGGTACCGTGGCCCGGTCCCACGCCCTCGTGGTGGACGCTGCGCGTCACCCCGCTGGCCGGCGCCGAGGACGAGAACACCCGGCTCGTCGTCACCGTGCAGGACGTCACCGAGCGCCGGGCGCTCGAGGACCGCCTCCGCCACGCCCAGAAGATGGAGGCCGTGGGCACGCTGGCGGGGGGCATCGCGCACGAATACAACAACCTGCTCACCGCCGTGCTCGGCAACCTGTCGCTCGCCCTGCTCGATCTGCCCGCCGACCATGTGGTGGCCCCGGGGCTGCGCGATGCGGAGACGGCCGCGCAGCGGGCCGCCGAACTCACGCGCCAGCTGCTCGGGTTCGGCCGTCGCTCGCCGGTGCGGCTGCATCCCACCGACCTGCGCAAGGTCGTCGAGGACGCGCGCCCGTTGCTCGAGCATGCCTTCGACCCGCGCATCCTGATCCAGACCGACTTCGCCGAGGACCTGTGGCCGGTGCGCGCGGACGCGGCCCAGATCGGGCAGGTCGTGGTGAACCTCTCGGTCAACGCGCGCGATGCCATGCCCGGCGGGGGCCGGCTCACGCTCACGCTCTCCAACCGGCATGGCCGCGAGCAGGGCTCGAACGGCCCCTTCGTGGTGCTCGAGGTGCAGGACACGGGCGAGGGCATGGCCCCCGAGACGCTCGCCCGTATGTACGAGCCGTTCTTCACCACCAAGGGGCCCGATCGCGGCACCGGATTGGGGCTGGCGGTCGTGCACACGATCGTCGAGCAGCACGGCGGCTGGGTCGAGTGCCACAGCACGCTGGGCGGGGGGACCACGTTCCGTGTCCACCTGCCGCGCCTCGCCCAGGAGCCGGACACCCCGCCGGTGCCCGCCGGCGGGGGCGAGATCGTGCTCGTGGTGGACGACG
>CAZMQP010000344.1:0-3274 GCA_964568385.1 uncultured bacterium | reverse complement strand
GGCCAGCGCCGGCGCGTCGTTGACGCCGTCCCCGATCATCGCGACGCTGCCGTGCCGCTGCTCGAGCTCGCCGATGACGCGCACCTTGTCCTCGGGGAGCAGCTGGCCGTGGAACTCGTCCACGCCGGTGCGCGCCGCGATCGAGGCCACGGTGTGCGCGCTGTCGCCCGACAGGAGCGCCACGCGCTGGACGCCCAGCTCGCGCACGGCGCGCACCACGCCCGGCGCGCTCGGCCGCAACTCGTCGGCGGCCGCGATCACGCCCCAATGGCCGCGATGGTGCACGATCATGGCGGTTCGCGCCTCGTCGCTGGCGGCGCGCACGTGCGCCAGCGCCTCGGCCGGCACCTGGCGGCCGAGCGAGGCGAACAGCTCGGCGGTGCCGATCTCGATGGCCGCGCCCTCGTGGACCGCCACGAGCCCCTTGCCGAGGTGGTTGGTGAGCGACTCGGCGGGCTCGATCGGGACCCCCTTGGCCTCGGCGGCGCGGACGACGGCCTGCGCCAGCGGGTGCGGGGAGCGCTTCTCGGCGGCCGCCGCGACACGGAGCAGTTCGCGCTCGTCCCAGCCGCCGAGCGGCAGCACATCGGTCACCTCGAAGCGGCCGTGCGTGAGCGTGCCGGTCTTGTCGAACGCCAGCGCCTTCACCTGACCCAGCGACTCGAGGAAGCGGCCGCCCTTGAAGAGGATGCCGTTCCTCGCGGCGTTGGCGATGGCCGACAGCACCGAGGCGGGCGTGGCGATCACGAGCGCGCACGGCGAGGCCACCACGAGCAGCGTCATCGCCCGGTAGAGCGACTCCCTCCACGGCGCGTCCATCAGCAGCGGCGGCACCAGCAGCATGAGCCCCGCCACCACCATCACCGCGACCGTGTAGTAGCGCCCCACCCACTCGGCCATCTCCTCGGTCCTCGACTTCTGTTCCTGCGCCTCCTCGACCAGGGCGACGATGCGGGCGAGCGCGCTGTTGGCGGCGACGCGGGTCGCCAGCATCTCGAGCGCGCCCTGCTGGTTGAGCGTGCCGGCGAACAGCGTGTCGCCGACCGCCTTGGTCACGGGGACCGACTCGCCCGTCAGGCTCGACTGGTCCACCAGCGACTCGCCGCGCGAGACCGTTCCGTCCACCGGGATCGCCTCGCCCGGCTTGACGATGACCGTCTCGCCCACGCGGACGCTATCGGCCTCGACCTCGACCTCGCGGCCGTCACGGCGCACCAGCGCGCGCTGCGGCCGCAGTTCGAGCAGCGCATGCAGCGCGCGCCGCGTGCGGCCCATGGTGTACACCTCGAGCGTGTTGCTGAGCGAGAACAGGAACATCAGCACGGCGGCTTCGTGCACGTAGCCGATGCCGGTGGCGCCGACGGCGGCCAGCAGCATCAGCAGGTTGACGTCGAAGCGGCCCTTCGAGAGCGCGGCCATCGTGCTGCGCGCCGTGAACCACCCGCCGCTGATCGCCGACACCACGAACAGCGCCGTCCAGCTCCACGCGGGCGCGCCCCGCCACTCCGCCACCATGCCCGCCACCAGCGCGATGAGGCAGAGCAGCGTGAGCGAGGCCATGGTGCGGCCCTCGGAGCGCTCCTCCTGCTCGGAGTGCGTCATGCGCGCGCCCCACGGCTTCTCGGTCAGCGGCCGCACCACCTCGACGGCGTCGTCGGCGAGCGCGCGGCGCGCCATGCGCACGCGGCCGGGCGTGGCGCTGGCGGTGAACTCGCGCTGGTCCTCGGGGAGCAGCCGGCCCAGGCGCAGCGCGCATTCGGAGCAGGCGTCCACGTCCTCGCGCCGCTCGCAGGCGGTGACGCGCTGGGCGAACACGGCGCCGACCTCGTCCGCGAGGTCGTTGAGCGCATCCGGCGTCAGGTGGGTCGGCCGATAGCGCACGGTCAGCGTGTGGCTGCGGAAGTCGGCCTCGATCGCGACGACGCCCGGCTCCTCACGCAGCCGGTCGGCCAGCAGTTCGAGGCAGCCCTCGCCGTCGGGCGGAGCGGCGGGGTGCCCCGGCGGCTCGGCCAGCGTGTCCGCACCGCGCCCGTGGGCGCCCGACTGATGCCGGTGGGATCGGAGGGTCATTCGGGCAGGATACACCGCGCCCGCAGGCGCGCCGAGCGCCGCTACTTGGCCACGACCTGCGCCCGATAGCCCCGCCCGGCCTGCTCGATGGCGGCGACCAGGCGCGCGTCGGACAGGTCGCGGCGCACGACCACGTAGGCCCGCTCCATGCCGCGCCGTACCTCGCTGGCCATGACGCCGTCCACCATCGCCAGCCCCGCCGCGATGTCGCGCTCGCACGAGTCGCTGCGCATGCCGGCGACCGCGATCGTGACGATGCGCTGGTCGGCGCGCGCGGCGAGGTGGTGCGCCTGCGGCAGCGACCGCCACTGGGCGACGAACCACGGTCCGCCCAGCGCGGCGATCGCCACGGCGGCGGCGAACACGATGCGGTTGAGTCTCATGGCGCGAGCATAGCCAAGCGGCCGCGCCGGCGACACCCGATCGCTGGCGCAGGCGCGTCGCGCCGCGTAACGTGGGCCGCCGGTCTCCACACCCCCGCGAGGACCCCCGATGTCCGCTCCCGAAACCACGCTGACGCACGCGCTGCCGCGCGAACTGGTGCTCGAACTGCTCGCCCTCGCCCGCTCGCACGGCGCCGAGTTCGCCGACGTGTACGGCGAGCATGCGGTGCTCACCTCGTTCTCGCTCGAGGAGGGCATGCTCAAGCAGGGCACGTACTCCGTGCTCCAGGGCGTCGGCATCCGCGCCATCCGCGGCGAGCAGACCGGCTACGCCTATGCCGACGGCTTCGCGCCGGCGGCGCTGCGCGAGGCGGCGCGGGTGGCCGCCCGCATCGCCCGCGAGGCGCCGCCGGCGGCGGCTGCGCCGAGGGCGTTCCGCGTCGTCGAGGGACCGGCGCCGTTCACGCTGGCCGAGCCCGCCGCACGCCGGCTCGACGAGGCGGCCAAGGTCGGCCTGGTGCGCCGGGCCGACGAGGCCGCGCGCGCACACGACCCGCGCGTCGCCGAGGTCAGCGTGTCGTTCGCCACCGCCGCCAAGCAGTTCGTGATCGGCAACAGCGACGGCGTCTGGGCCGAGGACCGCACCGACCTGTCGCGCCTCGTGGTCAGCGCGCTCGCGCTCGAGGGCGACCAGCGCCAGGAGGGCTTCGCCGCCGCCGGCGGCTGCGTCGAGGCCGGCTACTTCTCGCACGAGCGCACCCCGGAGGCGGTGGCAGGCGAGGCCGCCGCGAGCGCCGTGCTGCTGCTCTCGGCGCGCGAGC
>CAZMQP010000343.1:0-3274 GCA_964568385.1 uncultured bacterium | reverse complement strand
TCGATCGAGCGCGCGACTCGCGAGGTGCGGTAGACGTCGCCCGGCTTGAGCAGCAGTTCGCGCAGCCCGAGCGACTCGCGCAGGCGCCCCTCGCTCTGGTAGTCGATGTCGCCGACGCGGTACTGCGGGCCCTCCTGCACCGCATAATGCACGTCGATCTCGAGCGAGTCGGGGTCGCCGCGGCGGGCGGTGCCGCGGGCATGCGCGAAGTGGCCGCGCTCCTGGTAGAGCGCGGCCATCTTGAGCGTGTCGAGCTGGAGGAAGGCGGGGTCGAAGGCGGCCCCGGGGCGTGCCAGCAGCGCCCGCCGCAGTTCGCGCTCCGGGTACACCTCGACCCCGCTCAGCGTCACCGCGCGCACGTGCGACCGCTCGCCCTCCTCGATCACGAACACGACGCGCGTGCCGCGCCCGTCCTTCGAGGGGGTCAGCCGCCATCGCACGCGCGTGTCGAGGTAGCCGTAGTGCCGGTAGAGCCCGGCGATGGAGGCGGTGTCGGCGCGCAGGTAGTCGAGGCGCAGCAGCGGCCGCTCGCGCCAGGGCAGGCGCGAGGGCGGCCGAACCTTGAGGTTGGCCGAGCGCAGCACGCCCATGCCGATGGACCGCCGGCCCTCGTAGCGGACCCCGGAGATGGTCCGCAGTTCCTCGGGCAGTTCGGCCGGCTGCGCGTGCGCGGCGGCGGACATCAGCAGCGCCGCCAGCGCGAGCGCCCACCGCGCGCGATCAGCGCGTGGCGGGCGCACTCGGCGTGGATCCCGGGGAGAGGCTGTCGTGGGGAGCCTGCTCGGCGGCCTTCGGGGTCTGCTGCTTCGCCTGCATCCGCCGGATGGGCCGCATCACATCCTGCGCCAGGATGAACACGAACAGCGTGCCGACGACGATGAGCCCCGCCTTCTGGAAGGTGAGGTAGGCGCGTCCCGAGATGGCCCGCCGCCGCACGCCCTGCAGCAGGGCCAGCGTGATGTGCCCGCCGTCGAGCAGCGGAATCGGCAGCAGGTTGAACGCCATGATCGCGAGGTTGATGAAGCCGAGCATGTTGAGCCACCAGTCGAGGCCCTTGCGGGCGGCGTCACGCGCCATCTGGGCGATGTAGATCGGTCCGCCCATCTGCTCACGCACGCTCCAGAACCGCGTGATCGTCAGCCACAGGCCGCTGTAGGTGCTGGCTACGCCGCTGATCGTCTGGAGCCCGGCGTAGCGCGCCGCCTCGAGCGGCGGGTAGCGCATCGAGCGCGTCAGGCTGCGCTGCGGCTCGACGCCGATGATGGCGCGGCCGGTCTCCGAGGTGGGGTCGCTGGCGGGCCGCACCATGAGGTCGAACACCTGCCCGCCGCGCTTGATGCGGAAGGCCACCTCCTGGCCGGCGCGGCCGACGAGCGCGGGCGAGATCTCGTCGAAGCGCTGGATCGGCCGGCCGTCCACGGCGACGATCTGGTCGCCCTCCTCGATGCCGGCGAGGTAGGCGGGCAGGCCGCTCAGGATGGACCCCACCACGGCCGGGCTCGAGGGCGGCTCGAGCGAGCGGGCCAGCGGCGCCACCTGGCCGGGCACGAGCGACACGGCGAAGCTGGAGTCGGCGCGCTCGACCGCGAGCAGGAGCCCGCGCGAGGTGTCCGCCTCGCTCATGCCCTCGGCCATCTCGAACCAGGTGCCGACGGGCTGGCCGGCCACGCCCACGACGCGGTCGCCCTCGGCGAGGCCGGCGGCGGCGGCGGCCGACCCCGGTTCGACACGACCGAGCACGTTGGCGTAGTCGGGCAGGTTGAAGCCGGTGATGCCGAGCGCCAGGTAGGCGACGTAGGCGAACACCAGGTTGGCGAACGGCCCCGCGACGGCGATCAGCAGCCGGCCCGGCCACGGGTGCGACAGGAACTCGTCGGGGCCGCCCTCCGGCATGGTCCCGTCCTCGGAGAGGCTGTCCCCGGCCATCTGGACGAAGCCCCCGAGGGGGATCCAGGCGATGGCGTAGCGCGTCTCGCCGCGCGTGAAGCCGATCATCTCTGGGCCCATGCCGAGCGAGAATCTCAGCACGCGGACGCCGCGCGCCTTGGCCGCGATGAAGTGGCCCAGTTCATGGACGAAGATGACCAGTCCCAACAGGACGAGGCCCGGCAGCACGGTGGTCAGGAACACGTCATCTCCTTGCCATGAGGGAAACCGCCGCAACCTACCCGTGTGATTCGGCGAGCGTCAAGGACCGCCGGGGTGGGAGCACGGACAATGCCACACCCAGCGCCAGGTAGCTCTGATACACCACCTCGGCATCCCCGAACGTGAAGTCGAACATCCCCGCCACCTGCATCGCCACGAACACCGCCAGCGCCGAGGCCGCCAGCCCGCGCGTGCCCTCCCCCGCGTCGCGCACCGCGCGCACCAGCTGTCGCGACGCCGCCACGGTCCAAGCGAGGAACGCGGCGAGCCCGACGAGCCCGGCGGAGACCGCGAACTGCACGAAGTTGTTGTGGAAGTGGCCGCTCTCGAAGGTGGCATCCGGCAGCCGGAAGCGCCGGTAGAGCGCCAGCAGGTCCTGCACCCCCGCGCCCGTCCACGGGTGCTCGCGCCAGATCGCGAGCCCCGAGCGCCACATCGAGAGCCGTCCCTGGTTGCCCGGCTCGGTCGGGTCCACGACGCTCGCGAGTCGCTCGCGCAGTCCGGCCGGGGCCGCCAGCGCGAACAGCACCGCGCCCGCGGGCACGCTCCACCACAGCCGCGGCGCCCGCGCCACCAGCAGCACCATCGCGCCCACGGCGAACCCGAGCCAGTGACTGCGCGTCTGCGTCAGCGCCAGTGCCGCCACGATCGGCAGGAACGCGGCGGCCAGCAGCAAGCGCCGCCGCACCCGCCCGTCGGTGAGCCCGCCCAGCACCCACAGCGCCGTGGCGGCGAGCACGCCGCCCGAGGTCATCTGGTTGCTGAGGAGCGACTGCAGCCGGTAGCCGGGATCGCGCTGGATCTGCACGGCGAAGATGAGGAAGCCGACCACGGCCGTGAGCGAGGCGCCGAGCGCCAGCAGCGGCACCAGCCGTTCGCGCGTGCGCGGGTCGCGCAGGCACTCGGCCGCCAGCCAGATGAGGCCCAGCGCGTACAGCTTGCGCGTGTTCCAGAACGAGGCCGCCGGCTCGGGGCTGGTGAGCGAGGCGAGCACCCAGGCGGCCACCAGTGCGGCCGAGGCCGGCTCGAGCCACGAGCGCGCGAAGCAGAACGGCCGCCCCTGCGCCCGGGCCACGGCGAGCGCGGCGAGCCCCAGCAGCAGCGCCCCCTCGGTGACCGCGATGCT
>CAZMQP010000342.1:0-3290 GCA_964568385.1 uncultured bacterium | reverse complement strand
GTGCTCAACGAGGACGAGCGCGGCGAGTCCTACCTGCTCTTCCCGCAGCCGCTCTTCGACCTGCGCAATCCGCTGCCGGCCGACTCCACCGTGCTGCTGCCGGGCTCGATGGCCGGCGAGCCGAGCGCGTGGACGGTCACCAGCCGGGGCGGCCGCGAGCACTTCCTGGTGGTGGCGAGCATGGAGCCCGTGGCCGAGCTCGAGGCCGAGCTGTCGCGGCTGCCGGCGCCGGAGCGCGGCCGGCAGCCTCGCTATGCCGCCATCCCGGCCGCCTCGGTGGAGCGGCTGCGCGGCGTCGGGGGCGTGAGCGCGCTGCCCGCGGACCCGGCCCCGCGCCGTGCCGGGACGTTCGAACGATTCCACGCCCTCGCCGGGCGCGAGCGCGACGTGCGCGGCGTGTGGGTGCGGCAGGTGACGCTGGAGAATCCGCTGCGATGACCCCGCCACGGCCAGGCCGCGGCCCTCGCGGCACGAGCCGAGCGCGGACCGCCCTGTGCACGGCCGGCCTGCTGATGGCGTGCGCGGCCGCGGCCGCGGCGCCCGAGTTGCACGCCATCCACGACGCGCGCGCCGCCGGGCGGTATGCGCTCGCCGACAGCCTCGCCCTCGCCCGGATCGCGCACCTCACGTCCGTGAGCCCGCCCGACTCGCAGGCGCTGGCCGCCGCCCACCGCGCGCGCGGCGAGGCCCTGTGGGCGAGCCGGGCCACGCGTCCGCACGCCGCGGTGGCCAGCCTGCGCACGGCCGCCGACCTGTTCGACCGCCTCGGCGCGAGCGGCGACGAGGCCGCCCGCCTGCGCCTGATGTCGGCCTCGCTGCTGGCGGGCTGGGGGCTCGCCGACAGCGCGCTCGCGGAACTGGCGCGCCTCGGGCCCCGCCGCGTGACCGACGACTCGCTGCGCGCCGAGGCGCTGTACCTGCGCGGGCGCGCGAACGGCTCGAAGCGCCGGTGGCCGGACGCGATGCGGGACATGCGGGCGGGCGCCGACAGCCTGGCGGGCAGCCGCGGCGCGCGGCATCCGCGAGTGGGCGAGATGCTGGTGGACGTCGGCATCGCGGCGGTGGCCGCCGCCGAGTACGACTCGGCGGCCCGCGTGCTGGCGCACGCTCGCGGGATCCTGGAGCAGGACCCCGAGGCGAACGCCGCCTCGCTCGGCACGCTGTACCGGACCGAGTCCACGCTGGCCCGGAACCTCGGCGACCTCGCGGAGTCGGTCGAACTGGCCCGGCGCGCGCTCGCCCTGTCGCAGCGCACCGAGGGGGACTCCTCGCTCGCCGTCGCCCGGCTCCGCGCCCTGCTCGGACTGCGCTACGGTCTGATGGCGGATCACCGCGCGGCCGAGCGCGAGTTCGCGCGTGCGGTGGCGCTGTTCGAGCGCCACCTCGGGCCCGACCACTTCCTCACCCTCAACAACACCGTGTTCCAGGCCGACATGCGCCACCACCTCGGCCAGCCGGACGCCGCGCTCGCGCTGCTCGACCACGTGGTCCGGCGCGCCGCCGCCGACACGGCGCGGCATCGCGCGCATCTCTCGTTCGCGGCGGCCGTGCGCGCCCGCATCCATGCCGCCCGCGGCGAGTTCGCCGAGGCGAGGGCGCGGCTGGCCGAGGCGTGGGCGCTCTATCCGCCCGCGATCGACGAGCGCGGCACCGCCCGCGCCGAGGTCCTGTCCGATCTCGCCGGCCTGGCCGACGGCGTCCGCGACTCGGGCGAGGTCGTGCAGCTGGGCCGCCGCCTCGAGGCCCTCGCCGACTCGACCGGGCTGCGCCGCAACAACGTGTACGCCTCGTCGCAGCTGGCGCTCGCACGCGCCGAGGCGCGCGCCGGGCTCGCCGCGCCGGCGTGGGCACGCGCCTGGACGGCCGACTCGCTGGCGCTCGCCAAGACGCTCTCCGACGCCAGAGGGCTCCCCGAATCGCGAGCCCTCGAGCTGTCCCACGAGCTGTCGGCGGCGCTCGATGTGCTGCTGTGGCTGGCCGCCGACGCCCCGGAATCGCGGCTGGCTCCCGCCTGGGACCGGCTGGTGCGCTGGCGAGGCGCGGTGCGGGACGCCATCGGCCTGTCGCGCGCCAGCCGCTCGGACGATCCGGCCGTGCGAGCCGCCCATGCCGAGTGGGTGGCCGCGCAGCGGCGGTTCGCCCGACTGGTGGTGGCGAGCGGGGGATCCGAGGGCGCCGTGCTCGAGCGCGCCGAGGCCGCGCGCACGCAGGCCGAGGAGGCCGAGCGCCGCTACCTGAGGCTGGCCGGCCCGCGCGAGCGGACCGCGGTCCAGGCGGTGACGCTCGGCCGCGTGCTCGCCTCGCTCGAACCCGGCGAGGCGCTCGTCTCGCTCGCCACGCTCGACCTGGGCCGCGGCCGGACGCGCGTCGTGGCGCTGGTCGCGAACGGCTCCGACCGCGCCCCGCGCCGGGTGGACCTCGGTCCCGAACCGCCCATCCGCGAGGCCGTCGAGGCGTGGCGTCGCGAACTCGCGCGCAGTCCGGCCGCCTCGGGCCGGGGCGCGGCCGCCGCCGAACGCGACTGCCGCCGCGCCGGCGAGCGCGTGCGCGCGCTCGTCTGGGATCCCGTGGCGGCACAGCTCGGCTCGGCCGAACGCGTGGACCTCGTGGGCAGCGGAGCGCTGCTCGACCTGCCGTGGGCGGCGCTTCCGGACGGACGCGGCGCCTACCTCGCCGAGGGGCGGCGGCACCTGCGCGTGCTCGCGGCCGAGCGCGACCGTCTGCTCTCGCCGGCCGAGCCGGCCGAGGGCGCGCTGCTGGCGCTCGGCGACCCCGACCTCTCCCCCCCCGTTGCCGCGGCGCCGCCGCTGCTCGCGATGCGGTCGCAGGCCGGGGAGTGCGGTCCGCTCGCGACACTGCGCCTCGAACCGCTGCCCGCCGCGCGCCTCGAGGTGGCCGACCTGACGCGCGCGTGGAGCGAGCGGGGCGGCCGCGCCATCTCGCTCGTCGGTGCCGAGGCCAGCGAGCGCCGGTTCCGGCGCGAGGCGCCCGGCAGCCGCGTCCTCCATCTGGCCACGCACGGCGTGATGCTGGACGACAGCTGCGGCGCGCAGGTCGCGGGCGGCCGCGGCGTCGGCGGCGTCGGCGCCGTGACGAGCCCAGCGCCTCGCCGCCGCCGCGCGCCGCCGCCGCCCGCGGCGGCGGCCCCGGCGCCCACCATGGCCTGGATGGGCCAGCGCGTGCTGCTCGCCCTCGCCGGCGAGCCGGCGCCGCGCGCCGCGGCCGAGCCCGCCGGCGTGGGCTGGCTCAGCGCGGAGGCGAGCGCGAGGCTGGATCGGAGGGGGGTGGCC
>CAZMQP010000341.1:0-3294 GCA_964568385.1 uncultured bacterium | reverse complement strand
GGCCGGCGCGGGCGCGGCCCGGGGCCGTCCACATCCGGCTTTCCTGCCGCCGGTACGCCTGCGGGGCCGCCGGACTCACCGCAACGACACTGTCGGCGCGCCGGCTCGCGCGGGCGGGGTCCGCGGAATCGCGGGGCATCGTCATCAGCATCAGGCGGCATGCCGCGAACCGCGGGTTCTCCGGGAAGCGGCGCGTCCCGCTGCCGCAGGCGTCGCGCGCCCCGACCACGTCGCCGTCGTCGTACGAGGCGTAGAACAGGCGCTGGAGGATCACGTCGGCGTTGCTGAGGAACGCGTCGGCCCGCATCGCCTCGAAGGCGGCGCGCTTCACGTCGGTGCTGGTGCCGGTCTGGTTGTACAGGTGCGAGAGGCTGGCCCACGCGCCGGCCTGCGAGGGCCGCACCTGGATGGCGAGCTCGAGGTCCGCCTTGGCGCCGTTGAGGAGCGCGTCGGCGCGCGCGGGGTCGCGTTCGAGCTGGAGGAGCCAGCGCCAGTAGCGAAGGTTGCCGCGCAGCTCGAGGGCGTCGGGGTCCCGCGAATCGAGGGCGAGCGCGCTGTCGGCGAGGCCGAGCCCCACGGCGATCCACCGTTCCGCGGCCACCGGGTCGTCCACCGCCAGGCGTGAACGCAGGTACGCCAGGCGGCCGCGCCCGGTGCGCGGCTCGATCCAGCGCCGGTCCCTGCCCCCCGCGCTCACCAGGAGCGAGTCGGCCTCGCCCCAGGCGCGCCAGGCGGTCACGGTGTCGCCCGCGGCGGCGAGGGAGTCGAACTGCCGGCCCTTGCGCTCGGCGCGCTGGAGGAGCACCCACGCCTCAACGTCGCGGGTCCGGGCCCGCTGCTCGCTGAGGCGGATCTCGTCACCGAGGCGCTTGCGGACGAGGCTCGCCACCTCCGACGCCAGCGAGTCCCGCAGGGCGAGCGCCTCGCCGGCCGGCCGCCGGAAGGACGCGCGGCCGATCTCGGCCCCGCTGCCGTCGAGGAGCTCGACGTTGACGCGCACGTCGCCGCCGTCCGGCGCAACGCCGCCCCGCACCAGGGTCCCGGCCCCGAGGATGCGCGCGATGCTGTCGGCCGGGAGCCGGCTGCCCCGCACCTGCTCCGCGCCGCCCTGCGAGATGACCCGGAGCGCCGAGACCTCGCGCAGCGCACCACGGAGTTCCTGCGAGAGACCGTCCGCGAGGTAGGCGAGGTCGCCGCCGGGGCTGTTGTCGTCGAAGTAGAGCACCGCGATGGTCCGCGGATCGAGACCGTCCGTGCCGGTCGCCCCGGCGCCGCCCCCGCCCCGGCCGAACGCCAGCCACCCGACGATCCCGCCGACGACCAGCACGCCCGCGGCGGCGGCGCCACCGGCCCAGCGGCGCTTGCGCTGGAGCTCCTCCGCGCGGCGGACCTGCGTCAGGCGCGGCGCCGTCGTCATCCGCGAGAGCAGCGCCGAGCGGCGGGTCGCGCCCGAGCCCAGCGGCGTCGCGAGCGCGTCCACGAACTCCTGCGCCGTCTTCGGCCGGTCGGCGGGCACCTTGGCGAGGGACCACAGGATGGCCTCTTCGACCTCCTCGGGAACGGTCTCGCGCACGAGGCGGATCGAGGGCGGTGGTTCCATGGTGTGGCGGGCCATGATGGCCCGGGCGTTGGCGCCCGTGAACGGCGGCTGGCCCGTCAGCAGCTCGAACGCCATGCACCCCAGGCTGTACAGGTCCGCCGTCGGGCCGACCTCGTCGCCCATGGCCTGCTCGGGGCTCATGTAGAGCGGCGTGCCCACGGCCGAGCCGGTCTGGGTGAGCTTGTGTTCCTCGGCGGCGGAGACCGCGCGCGCGATCCCGAAGTCGGCCACCAGCGCATGGCCGTTCGACATCAGGATGTTCTCGGGCTTGATGTCGCGATGGACGATCCCCTGCTTGTGCGCGTAGCCGAGCGCTTCGGCGACCTCGATGGTCAGGCCCAGGGCTTCCTCGACGCCGAGCATCTTCTCGCGGTCGAGCTTGTCGCGCAGCGACTCGCCCTCGACGAAGGGCATGACGTAGTAGAGCAGTCCGTCGGCGTCGCCCGAGTCGTAGAGGGTGAGGATGTGCGGGTGCTGGAGCTTGGCGGCGACGCGGATCTCGCGGATGAACCGCTCGGAACCGACGGAGGCGGCGAGCTCCGGGTGGAGGACCTTGATCGCCACGCGCCGATCGTGACGCACGTCGGTCGCGAGGAACACGGTGGCCATGCCGCCGCGGCCGAGCTCGCGCTCGACGTCGTAACGGCCCGCGAGCGCGGCCTTGAGCTTCTCGATGGTGGCGGGCGGCGGCTCCTGCGGCGGCAGGCCCGTGGGCTTGCCGCAGGCAAGGCAGAACGCGGCACCGGCCGGGAGGGCGGCGCCGCACGTCGCGCAGACGCCGGAGGATGTCGTCATGGAGCCCGTATAACCTTACCGCACCGCCTCTTAGCCGCAAGCGCCCGCGCACGTTCCGGAGGGCTAGGCTGCCTCCCAGAGGTCGCGCGCGCGGTGCCGCTCACAGCGGTCACAGCCGGCGCAGTGGCGCATCCGCTCGCCGAAATGCCGCAGCAGCTGGTGGCGGCGGCACCCGAACACGCTCACGTAGCGCAGCAGCGGCTCGAGCTTGCGCGGATCCTGCACGATGCGGCGCTGCGTGGCCAGATCGCCCGACGTCCACAGCATCAGGCACAGCCCGCGTTTCCCGTCGCGCCCTGCCCTGCCGGCTTCCTGGTAGTACGACTCCAGGCTGGTCGAGAGTCCGAAGTGGAGGACCGTGCGGACGTTCGGCTTGTCGATGCCCATGCCGAAGGCGCTGGTCGCCACGACGCAGTCCACGTGGTCCGCCAGGAACTGCTGGAGGACCACGCGCCGCACGCCATGCTCGAGGCCCGCGTGATAGGGGGCGGCCCGCACGCCCGCGTGCCACAGCGCCCGCGTCCACCGCTCGGCCGCGCTCCGTGTGGGCACGTAGACGACCGACGCTCCGCGGTACGGCTTGAGGAGGCGCAACGCGGTGCGGCGGCGCTCGTCGTCGTCGCGGATGTGGCGGACGGCGAACAGGAGGTTGGGCCGGTCGAACGAGCCGACGACGCGCTCGACCTCGCCGAGGCGCAGCGAATCCACGATGTCGTCACGCACGTGCGGGGTCGCGGTGGCGGTGAGGGCCAGCGTCGGCGGGCGGCCGATGAGCTGGCGCACGAGGCCGATGCGGCGGTAGGCGGGCCGGAAGTCGTGGCCCCACTCGCTGACGCAGTGGGCTTCGTCCACGGCGAGCATGCCGAGCGGCACGCGGCGCAGCAGGCCGATCAGGCCGC
>CAZMQP010000340.1:0-3306 GCA_964568385.1 uncultured bacterium | reverse complement strand
AGGGCGCGCCCACGTCGGTGACCGGGTTCATGTCGGCGGGCGCCAAGGCCGCCGGCTTCGCGGCGCTGCTGCGCTTCGGGCTCAAGGCGATGGGGCCGCTCGAGGAGCAGTGGATGCCCCTGCTCGGTGTGATCGCGATGCTGACGATGACCGTGGGCAACGTCACCGCGCTGCTGCAGCAGAACCTCAAGCGCATGCTCGCCTATTCGAGCATCGCGCACGCCGGCTACATCCTGGTGGCGATCGTGGCGGGCGGACCCGACGGCGCCAGCGCCGCCGTCTTCTACCTCGCGGTGTATTCGTTCATGAACATCGGCGCGTTCGCGATCCTCACCATGATGGGGAAGGGCCGCGACGAGCGCGTGCTCATGTCGGACCTGGCCGGACTCGGATTCCGCAAGCCCTTCCTGGGGCTCGCGATGACCGTGTTCATGGTCTCACTGGGCGGCATCCCGCCGACGGCGGGATTCATGGGCAAGGTGCAGGTGTTCGGCGCCGCCGTGGATGCCGGCCTGTTCCCGCTCGTCATCGTCGGCGTGCTGAACAGCGTCGTCGCGGTGTTCTACTACCTCCGCGTCACGGTCGCGATGTACATGCGCGAACCCGAGGGAGAGCCCGTCGCCGTGAGCCAGGGCGCCCCGGCGCTGCTGTGCGTGGCGCTGACGCTGCTGGTGACGCTGTGGCTGGGGGTGCAGGCGCAGCCGCTCTGGGTCGAGGCCCAGCGCAGCGTGTCGAACCTGCTCTAGGCGGGCGCCTCGCCGCCGGGCCAGCGCAGCAGCAGCGCCTCGGCCGCCTGGTCTCGGGCCAGGCCGTCGGCTTCCTCCGGCACCACCACGAGCGCGTGCGCGCGTGCCTGCGGCACCTGGTGCCCGGAGACCTGCGCGCCCGCGAGCGAGGCGGTCAGGCGCCCCTCGGACCATGCCAGGCGGCAGCGCAGGAAGTCGGTGCGCCCGCGCTTCGAGGCCACGGCCTCGGCCATCCGGACGGGCACCCGCGGCCGGTCGAGCCGCGCGAACCCCTGAAGGCTCCGCAGCGCGGGCCGCACCAGGGCCTCGAACACGCAGGCGACCGAGGCGGGATTGCCGGGCAGCCCGAAGAACAGCCGGCCTGGCGCCGGCGCGCCGAACGCCTGCGGCCGGCCGGGCCGCATCGCCACCTGCCACAGCGCGATGCCGGGCAGGTCGCGCACCACCTGCTGCACCGGGTCGAAGTCGCCCACCGAGACGCCGCCGATGGTCAGGGTGACGTGCGCCGACCCGAGCGCCTCCGAGAGCCGGTGCGACAGGAGCCGCGGCGCATCCGGCAGCCGCTCGGCGAGCAGCACCTCGGCGCCGGCCTCCCGGCAGAGTGCCGAGAGCATCCCGAGGTTGCTGTCCCGGACCGCCCCGGGCGCCAGCGGCGCCTCTAGCGACAGCAGTTCGTCGCCGGTCGAGAACAGCGCCACGCGCGGCGATGGGCCGACGCGCAGCACCGGCTCGCCCAGCGCGCCCAGCAGCCCGATCGCGTGCGCGGTGACCTCGGCGCCCTCGGCCAGGACCTCGGCGTCCTCGGCGATGTCGGCGCCGGCGTCGCGGATGTGGGCGCCGAGGCCGGCCGGCGCGCGCAGCACGACGCGTTCACCGGCGCCCGGGGCGCCGCGCTCCGCCTCCTCGAACGGCACGATGGCGTCGGCGCCCTCGGGCAGCATCGCCCCGGTCATGATGCGGGCCGCCGTCCCCGGCGCGAGCGGGGCCTCCGGAGCGTGTCCGGCGGCGATGACCTGCGACACCGGCAGCGCGAGCGGGGCCTCGGGAGCGGCCGCCGCCGTGTCGGCGGCGCGGACGGCGTAGCCGTCCATGGCCGAGTTGCGGAAGCTGGGCAGCGCGTGCCGCGCCGTGATCCGCTGCCGGAGCGCCCGGCCCAGCGCCTGCTCCAGCGCGACCTCGGCCGCCGGCAGGGCGGCGGCGCGGGCGAGCACCTCGGCGCGGGCCTGCGCGTAGGTGCGGTCGAGCCGCCCGCTCATCGCGTGCGGCGGCGCCACAGGCCGCTGCGGCCGCCCCGCTTCTCCCACAGCCCGATCTCGCCGATGACCATGCCGCGATCCACCGCCTTGAGCATGTCGTAGAGCGTCAGTGCCGCCGCGGAGACCGCCGTGAGCGCCTCCATCTCGACCCCGGTGCGCGACGTGGTGCGCACGCGCGCCTCGATGCTCACGGCCGCGGGCCGCGAGACGAACAGGAACTCGATCGCGACGTCGTCGAGCAGCAGCGGGTGGGCGAGTGGGATCCACTCGCTCGTGCGCTTGGCCGCCATCACCCCGGCCAAATGGGCCGTGGTGAGCACGTCGCCCTTGGCCGCCTTGCCCGAGCGCAGCAGCCGGAGCGTGGCGGGCGCCATGCGCACGCGGCCGCGCGCCACGGCTTCGCGCACGCTCGGGGTCTTGGCGGAGACGTCCACCATGCGGACGCGGCCGCGGCGGTCGAGGTGGGAGAGGGGGCTCATGCGCACACCATGGCGCGGGGCGGGGGCCCGGTCAACGGCGCCGCGCCGCGCCGTTGACACCCTTCGCGCCGCCCGCCTACTGTCCGCGGCCGCGCGCCCTGCCGGTGCGCCCTCCCATGTCCCCGCACCGACGCCTTCCCATCTCGACACGGCACGCGTTCGCGCTGGCCTTCGACCTCGCGGTCCGCCGCGATGCCTGGCACTCCCTGGTCGTCCCGCTGCTGCTGCGGACGCCGTGGATCCTCGCCGCCGCCTTCCTTCCCGAGGTCGATCCGGCCTCCGAGGGCGCGATCGAGGTGGCGCGCCTGACCGCCCTGGTGCTGTTCGGCGACGCCGTGACCTCGCTGCTCGTGGCCGGCATGCTGCGCTTCCGCGCTCGCTCCGTGTTCAACACCCCGCCCGGCCAGCCTCCGGGGGCCGTCGGCGCCGCCTATGCGCTGTCGCTGCGCCGGCTGCCGTGGCTCTTCGCCACCGAGTTCGCGCGCAATCTCACGTTCGTGCTCGGCAACCTGTTCCTCGTGCTGCCGGGCGTCTATCTCGGGTTCAAGTTCTCCCTCGCCACCGAGATCATCGTGCTGCGCCGAGTGCCGATGAGCGAGGCGTTCACGCGCTCGTTCCGCCTCACCGAGGGCCGCTTCGAGCGGTGGCTCGAGTGCATCGCGCTCTCGGTGGTGGTCGTCCTCTCGGCGTGCTTCGTGCCCGTCGCGCTGTTCCTCGCGCTGCCGGCGATGACGTGGTCGCAGGCGCTGTCGCTCGGCCTGCTGCTGGTGGCGGCCATCACACCGGTCATCCAGTACGCATGGACGTTCTTCTACCTCCGGCTCG
>CAZMQP010000339.1:0-3324 GCA_964568385.1 uncultured bacterium | reverse complement strand
CTCGAGGCCGACCTGCGCACGCTGGCGCTCGCGGATGCGCAGCGCTGGCGCCGCGACCGATTCACCGCCGGCACCGCCGTGCTCACGGTGGTGGGCCGTTTCGATGCGGCGCCCACCCGCGAGCGCATCGAGGCGCTGTTCGGCCGGCTGCCGCGCGGCGCGAAGGCGGCGGCGCCGCCCGCGCCGGCCCTCGCGGCCGGCCTGCGGCGGGCGGAGGAGACCGCCGACGTGCCCGTGCGCGTGCTGTTCATGGGCTTCCGCGGCCCCGGGTCGTCCGATCCCGACGCGCCCGCGATGGAACTGCTCGCCGAGATCCTCGGCGGCGGCGAGTCCTCGCTGCTGATGCAGGTGCTCGGCGAACAGTGGAGCCTGGCCCTGGCCGCCCAGGCGGGCTTCGACGCCCGGCGCGAGGGGGCGCTGCTGTGGGTGCTGGCGGCCATCCGGGACGACGCCGAGGCCGAGACCGCCGAGCGCGTGATGCGTGACGAACTCGCGCGCATCGCCCGCGAGGGCGTGGGGGAGGACGCGGTGACGCGAGCGCGCCGGATGTCGGAGACCCGGATCCTGTTCGCCGCCCAGGGCGTGCGCGCGACCGCGCAGGCGCTGGGTGAGGCCGAGCTCGCCGGCGGCGACGCCGCACTCGCCGAGCGCCGCGCCGCGCGCATGCGCACGGTGACCGCCGCCGACGTCCAGCGCGCGGCCCAGCGGCTGATGGGCGGCGGGGCGAGCGCTCTCGTCTGGGTGCGTCCGGCGGCGGGAGGTGCGCGATGAGCCGCCTTCGTCCGTGGTGCGCGCTGCTTCCCGCGCTGCTGCTGGCCGGCGCCGCGCCGGCCGCGCGAGCGGCGGTCGAGGTGGAGGCGCTGCCGGCGCCCGCGTGGATGCCGCAGGCGCCGGTCGAGCACACGCTCGCGAACGGCCTGCGCGTCGTCGTCTTCCCCGACCCCCGGATCGGCATCGTGCAGGCGCAGCTGCGCGTGCCCGCCGGGACCCGGTTCGAGCCCGAGGAGCGGCCCGGCGTCGCCACGCTGACGGGTCAGATGCTGCGCGGCGGCACCAGCTCGCGGTCGCCGCGGCAGTACACCAACGACCTGGAGGCGCTGGGCGCGGTGTTCGGCGTCTCGGTGCTGCGCGATGTCGCGCTCGTGAGCGTGGGGTTCCGCGCCGGCGACCTCGACGCGGGACTCGAGCTCATGGCCGACGCCGTGATCAGCCCGATCTTCGAGGAGGAGGCCTTCGGCCTCGCGCGCCGGCAGACGGCGAGCCAGCTGGGCCAGCAGATGCAGAGCCTCGCCGGCATCGCCGAGGAGCGCATCCAGGAGGCGGCCTTCGGGGCCCACCCGTACGGGCGTCCGGCGCTCGGCAGCCTCGACGCGCTGCTGCAGACCACGCCGACCGACCTGCAGCGCTTCCATCGCGACCGCTGGCGTCCGGACCGGGCGGTGCTGGCGCTGGCCGGCGACTTGGACCCGGCGCGCGCCATCGCGGCCGCGGAGCAGTGGTTCGCGCACTGGGGCGGCCGGACCGCCGAGAACCGCGCCGCCGCGCCGGTCGCGCGGTCGTTCACGCGCGTCGTGGACGTGGCCAGCGCTCCCTTCACCGAGGTGCGCGTGGCCGTGATGGGCCCTGGGCGGCGGTCGGCCGAGCATGCGGTGTGGTCGCTGGCGCCGGCCCGGCTGGAGACCGCCGGGCTGCCGGCGGGCGCGCGCGCCAGCGTCATCTCGCACCTCGACGCCAGCCTGCTGGTGGTGAGCCAGCCCGCCCGCACCGACTCGGCGGCGGCGGTGGCGGCGCGGCTCTCGGCCGCGATCGAGGCGGCCGCCGGCGCCGCGGCGACGCCGGCATGGGAGGCGCGGCGCGTGCGCGAGGCGCAGGCCGCGCCGCTCGCGCTCGAGACGCTCGGGGCGCGGCTGACGCAGTGGCTGGTGGACGATGCGGCCGGGCTCGGTTCCGACGCGCCGCGTCAGGCGGCGGCGGCCGTGCGCGGCGGCGACACCGCGCCGCTGGCGCGGGCGCTCCGCGGTCCGCGCACGGTGCTCGCGGTCGGACCGGCTTCGGTGCTCGCGGGGGCGCTCGAGCGCTTCGGCGACGTGGACGTGCAGCCGCTGGCGCGGACGCTCACGCAGGCGCCCGCCGACACGCTGCCGGAGCCCACGGCGGACGAGCTGCGGCTCGGTCGCGCCGCACTGACCGCGGCGGTCACCGCGCATGGCGGCCTCAAGGCGCTGCGCGCGGTGCGCACGCAGCTGGCCGAGGGCGAGATCACGCTGGAGGCGGGCGGCCGCGAGGTGACGGGACAGTTCTCGTCGGTGCGCGCCCCGGGGCGGTTCGTCTACATGACCAAGCTCTACAACCTCGAGACCCGACAGGTGCTCGACCACGGCGCCGGCTGGGCGCTCAGCGTCGCCGACTCGGCGGAGCTGACCGAACTCGACAGCACCGCCGTCGCGCATCTCGCCGTCTCGCGCGAGAGCGACCTGGTCGGCGTGCTGCTCGCGGCGAGCGAGCCGTCGGCGCGGCCGGCGCTGCGTGGCAGCGAGCAGATGGAGGGCCAGATGGTCGAATGGGTGGACGTGCGCACGCCCCAGGGGCCGCTGCGGCTCGCGCTCGACGCCAAGACGCGCCGCGTCGCCGCCATCGACGGGGCGCTGTCGCGTCAGGAGTGGCTCGAGCGGCGCCGGCTGCGCGAGCTGCAGCGCGTCGGAGGGCTGCTGCTGCCGCACGACGAGGAGCGCATCATCGAAGGCCGCTCGCTGTCCCGGATCCGCATCCGCCGCCTGGCGGTCAACGCGCCCGTGGACGAGGGCCTGTTCGTCCGGCCGATGATCCGGCGCGGCCAGATCATCAGCCGCTGATTCCGCACCCACCCGCGCCGCGGCCGCGTTTGTGAGCCGCCGGAGCGGCTCTTATCCTGCGATGAACCCCTTCAGGGAGGATGCATGGGCACCATGGACCTCGCCGCCGAATCCGGCGCGGAGACCCGCATGAGCGAGAAGCACGTCTATTACTTCGGCGGCGGACGCGCCGAGGGCAGCGGCACGATGAAGGATGTCCTCGGCGGCAAGGGCGCGGGCCTGGCCGAGATGACGAACGCCGGCGTCCCCGTCCCGCCCGGCTTCACCATCACCACCGCCGTCTGCCGCTACTACTACGCCAACGGCCGCCAGCTGCCGCACGACTTCCGCGCCGAGCAGGGCCGCCACCTCGAGCAGCTCGAGCGCGAGATGGGCCGCAAGCTGGGCGACCCGGACGACCCGCTGCTCGTCTCGGTGCGCTCGGGCGCCAAGTTCTCGATGCCCGGCATGATGGACACGATCCTGAACCTCG
>CAZMQP010000338.1:2638-3332 GCA_964568385.1 uncultured bacterium | reverse complement strand
GGGGTGTCCGCTCCGGGGGACGCTCGCCTCGGACCTCCTGTCCGAGCCTCGCTAGGCGCTCGGCCCGCTCCGCCAGTCCCTGGCTCCCGCGGGCCTCCCGACTCCCCCTCCGCAGACACCCCGCCCCCCGCGCCCCCCGCTCGAGACTCCACCTCCCTCTCCACGCAGACCTCGGACGCGGCACGAGATTCGGCCTTCCATTCCGCGCCCCTCGCGCCCCACGCTCGATGTTCGCCTCACCGCATGCGGAGCCGCCGCCGCCTCGGCCGCGCCTCGCGCTTGCCGGGGCGGCTGGGGATGCGCAGAGTGGGTGGATGAAGAGGACTCTCGGGGGGCTGCGTCCGGTGGTTTCGGACTATGTTCGCTCGCGCGCGCGGCGCGAGAGCGGCGGCAGCGAGTTGCAGCGGGTCAAGGACACGCTCGCCGAGCGCGGGCTCAAGCCGCTCAAGCGCTTCGGCCAGAACTTCCTCGTGCGCGAGGACCCGTGCCAGCGCATCGTGGAGCACGGCCATCTGCGTGAGGACGACGTGGCGGTCGAGATCGGCCCGGGCGTCGGCGCGCTGACCGGCCGCATCGCCAGCCGCGTGCGGCAGCTGATCGCCGTCGAGCAGGACGCCGGCTTCGCCGAGTACCTGCGCGAGGAGTTCGCCGAGATGGCGCGGGTCACCATCGTCGAGCAGGACTTCCTCACCTT
>CAZMQP010000338.1:0-2628 GCA_964568385.1 uncultured bacterium | reverse complement strand
GACCTCGCCGCCTGCGCGCGCGAACACGGCGTCGAGAAGCTGGCCGTGATGGGGAACATCCCCTTCAACATCACCACGCCCATCCTCGAGCACCTGTTCGTGAACCGCCACGCGGTGCGCAGCGCCGTGCTGCTGGTGCAGAAGGAGTACGCCGAGCGCCTCGCCGCCGCACCCGGCACGCCCGCCTACGGCTCGCTCACGCTGTTCGCGCGCTACCACGCGCTGCTCGAGCCGCTCATGACGCTCAAGCCCTCGGCGTTCTGGCCCCGTCCCGATGTGGACTCGATGCTGGTGCGCGTGATCCTGCGCGACAAGCCGCCGGTCGAGGCGCCCGAGGAGCTGCTGTTCCGCATCATCCGCGGTTCGTTCCAGCAGCGGCGCAAGCAGCTCACCAACACGCTGGTGGACGCGCTCGAACTGCCGCGCGAACGCGTCGAGCACCTGGCGCGGCACGCGGGCATCGCGCTGCAGCGCCGCGGCGAGACGCTGAGCCTCGAGGAGTTCGCGCGCCTCGCGCGTGCGGCCGACGACACCCTGCGCGCGCGGGGCTGACCCGCCCGCCTTCCCACGAGACCCCGACGAGGACCGATCCCGTGAGCAAGCGTGACCGCACCCCCCGACCCGCGGCCCCGAGGCCCGAGGCCGGCCCGCCCGGCGGGCTGCTGCCGGCCCTGTCCGAACTGCTCTCGCCCCGCGGCCCGTTCCTGCTGCCGCTGCTGCTGCTCGTCGCGGCGCGGCTGGTGGCGTTCGCGAACCTCCCCATCGCCTCCGAGGACGCCTACATCACGTTCCGCTACGCGCGGCACCTCGCCACCGGGCACGGGCTGGTGTTCAACCCCGGCGAGACGGTGATGGGCTACACCTCGCCGCTGTGGGTGGTGTGGTGCGCGCTCGGCTTCCTGGCCGGGCAGGACCCGGTGTGGTGGACGCGGCTCGCGTCGTTCGCCGCCGACGTGATGACGCTGCTGCTCATGGCGCAGCTGCTGCGCCGGCACGCCAGCGTGACCGCGGCCGCCGCCTTCGGCGTGTTCTTCGCCGCGTGGCCGTACTTCTCGGCGGTGGCGGCGTCGGGCATGGAGAACAACCTCATGCTCGCGCTGATCGTGCTGGCCGCCGCGCTCGCCGAGCGGCGCCGCGTGCTGAGCGGCCCGGTGCTGGCGGCGCTGGCGCTCGTGCGCCCCGAAGGGCTGTTCGCCTCCGCGCTGCTCGCGCTGGGCGCCTCGTGGCGCGACCGGATCGTGGCGGCGCTGCTGGCGATCGGCGGCTGGGGGGCGATCAAGTGGGTGCACGGCTCGTGGCTGCCGCAGAGCGTGCACGCCAAGGCCACGCTCTACGGCACGCCCGGCCCGTGGGCGGGGCGGCACTGGTGGGAATGGCTGTCGCCGATCCAGTTCGGCCGCTGGCCGGCGACCGCCGAGGGCAACATGCTGGCGGTGCTGGCGGTGGTGATGACCCCCGCGCTGGTGCTGGGGCTGGTCGCGCTGTGGCGGCAGCGCGACACGGCGCTGGCGCGCGCGATCGCGGCCGCGCTCGTGGTGTGGCTCGGCTACACGGCGCTCGGGGTGGCGTACTTCATGTGGTACCTGGTCGTGCCGCTCGCCGGACTGGCCGCCGCCGCCGCCGTCGGGCTGCCGCGCATCGCCCCCTCGCGCGCACTCCAGGTGATGCTGGTGCTCATGGTGCTCGGCAACTGGCCGGTGGCGCGGCCGCTCTACCTGGGCCGCTCGCAGAACGAGTACTTCGCGTTCTCGGGCGCCGCGTCGTATCTGCGTGACGCGGCGATGCCCGGCCAGTCGGTGATGCTCGAGCCCATCGGCATCATCGGATTCCAGTGCCCGCTGGTGGTGATCGACGAGGTCGGGCTGGTCTCGCCCGACGTGGCCGCGCGGCGGCTGAAGGGCCCGGGCTGGTACACCGACATCGTGGCTTCACGAAAGCCCGACTGGATCGTGATCCGCCGCAGCGCGCGCGAGGCCTCGGCCGCGTTCGCGGGGGCGGGCGCGCCGTTCCGCAGCGCCGCGGAGCAGGCGGCCGTGTTCGCCGCCTACGAGCGCGTGCACGTCGCCGACCCCGGCCGCAGCGACCTCGAGGTGTTCCGCCGCGTGCGCTGAGCCTCAGTAGGTGCCCGGCAGCTGGACCGTGATGCGCTGCGAGCCGTCGGGGCTCACCTGGATGCGCATGCGGTAGCCCGGCTCCACGTAGCCGCCGAACCCGCGCGGCAGGCGGCGGCCCGCGAGCCGCCCGCGCAGTTGCAGCATGTCCTCGCCCGTCACCGGCACCGACACGCGCAGCGACTCGCCGGGGGCCATGTCGGGCAGGCGCCGCGCACCCGCCTCGCCCACCACGTGCAGGCTGTCGAGCCGCGCGTTGCCGCGGTTCACCACCGTCACCGACACCGAGGGCGCGCAGCTCACGAGGAGCCACGCGCCCGAGGTCAGCACGGCGAGCCGCCAGCCGCTCACGGCTCGACGAACTTGTAGCCCACCTTGTGCACGGCCGAGATGAACGGCTTCTCGAGGCCGTGGCCGAGCTTGCTGCGCAGATTGGAGACGTGCGTGTCCACGGTGCGCGTGGTGACGCCCAGCTCCTCGTCGACGCCCCAGATCTCCTCGAGCAGCTCCTCGCGGC
>CAZMQP010000337.1:0-3359 GCA_964568385.1 uncultured bacterium | reverse complement strand
TTGTCGCTCGCCCATCGCCTGCCCGCGACGCCGAGCAGATAGACGTTTTCCTCGTTCCGCTCGTCGGCCCTGACGTCGAGGAACTGGCCGTCGAACAGCCGGCGCAGGCGCAGCTTCGCGGTCGTGGGATGCACGCCTGGGAATGCCGCGGCGATCAGGTCGCGCGTGCGCGCCAGTCGAAAGCGCGCCATAGCCTCAAGGATGAGCTCGTCCCGCTCGGTTAGCTGGACGCTCACGTTCCGGTGCCTGAGCTGGCGTGACTGGCGCTTCATCGTGCCCTCAGAAGATGAGTGGGTTGCGGATCGGGAGGCCGCAGGTCGTGCACGGCGTCCATCCCGCGGACTGGCCGCAGACCCGGCAGCGGCCGAACACCCAGTCCTCGACCAGCGCGCCGCAGCGGCACTCGTAGACGCCGTAGACCGCGGTTTCATGGCCACGGGCGCACGGCAGTGTCTCGGCGAAGATCGAGCGCCACCGGCTCATTAGGGTCCCGAGCCGCCAGACCGCAGTGGCCCCCAGCCAAACCGTGCCGAGCATCCAGCCCATCACGCGAATGACGGTCAGGACGATTCCGAACGCCGAGCGAAGCTCCCTCATCGTGCCCCCCTCACCCGAGCCTCGGGTGGCGACGGCGCCCGCGAGGCTCGATCACCGGCTGCTCGGCCTCTTCGGCGCCCTCGATCTGCTCCCACTCCCGGCGGGCGTGCGCCTCAAGGGCCGCGCGTTCCATCGAGACCGTGCCCCGCCGGATCGTCTCGCGGGTGGCGGCCGGCAACTCCGCGGCGGCGGCGCGCAACGCGGCCACGTCGAGGCGCGGCGACCGCACGCGCTGGGCGCGGAACGGCGCCTGCTTCATCCACAATAGGAACTCGCGGTCCGGCAACTGCGTGAGTTGCTGCATGAGGGCGAGGCGGGCCTCTCCCGCACGCGCCTCAACCACCGGCGTTGGCAGCGCGTGCACAAGCGACTTCGCATCCTCGAGGTTGCAGCGAAACGCACACTCCAGCCCGGCGTTCGTGCGCAGGACCTTCACGAGCATCGGATTCACGGCGGCGAGTTGTGCGACCTGCTGGTTGATTAGGGCCACGGCGACCCGCTTGTGGCGCGCCAAGGCAAGCAACCGGGCAAACTGCTCGGCTTGGTTGCCTCCGAGCGCTTCCTGGACCTCTTCAAAGACGACCCAAGTCCGCGGCGTCGCGTCGGTCACCGGCCGCGACAAGATCGCCCGCGTGATCCGGCCGATCAGGATTCCCGCCCAGAAGCGCTGTGCCCGCTCCGCCCCCGCCGGCGGGCTGCCCAGATCAACGATCGTCAGTCCCGACTGCAGGGCATCCGCGAACGAGACGCACCGGGGCGCCGAGAGCGCGAGCTTCACCTCGTCGAGGAACAGGAACGAATCGAGCCGGGCTACGAGCGCGTCGATCGCGGGCCGGCTCTCGCGCTCAAATCCCGAGCGGGCGTACTCGCGCACCGCCGGATCGGTCGACTGCCGCGCCTCGCGGGCGAACGCCCGGGGCGACTCCAACCACCGCTGGAGCACAGTGAGCGGCAAGCCTCGCTCGATCGCCAGGCTCGACAGCCGCAAGAACCCCGGGGTCATTCGCGAGCCGCGGTCGTGGGCGCGCGCCTCCTCCAGCGCCGAAGCGAGGTTGAACGCCTGGATCGGCCTCGGCACGCCCTCCTCGGGCTGGGTCACCCGGAGCATCGGCAGATCCCGCGCGAACGGCCGGATGACGCGCAGGTTCTGCAGCAGCGCCTCCCCGCCGCGCATACGCACCAGCGCCGGAATCACCAACTCGATGAGCAAGTCGCTCAACTCGCTCTTCATGTCGAGGACGACCACCGGGTAGCGCCCGGTGCGGAGCACCTGAAACAGCCACGCAATCGCGGCGAACGTCTTGCCTGAGCCCGTGGCACCACTCAGCGCCAAATGGGATGAGAGGAACTGCTCGAAGGGCATCCCGCACCAGAACGGCACGCCCGCGAGGTCCCGCGCGCGGGCGAGCAGGATGCGGTCATCCGCCGGCGTGGCCGCCATCGCCCGATGGAATCGCTCGACGTCCGCATGGTCGCGGGCGTGCACCTCGGCGGCGACCCGTGCTTGAGAGCGGCGTGCCCGCTGCGACTCGTCACCGCGGAGCAGGCGGCGGATTCGGAGGCTGTGCTCGCCCATGACGTCAGTCCTCCCCGAGATGGAGAGCCGGGTCGGGATCAGCCTCGGGCTCCGGTAGCCCCTCGACGGGCACGTCATCCGCCCGCCGGCGCACTGCGTGCCGGGCCTGTCGTTCCTGGGCCGCGCGCTCGCGCCCAGCTCGTGCATCTCGACCGCCAAATCCCCGATGGAGCCTCGCGCCCAGCCCGATGAAGAACAGCCCGGTGCCCAGCGTGATGAGCACATCGGCGAGCAACCGGGGCACGACCTGCTTGGCCGTGGTGGCACCTGCCCGGCAGCCCTGCTGCACGAGGTCCGGCAGCACACCGACGAGCATGCCCAGCAGGACGAAGACGACCAGCAACTCGAAGATCATGCGCATGAGCCGGTCGATCATGGCCGGCCTCGCGCGCCGAAGAGCCGCCGGTAGAGCGTGGCGACCCTCGCCGCGGGCAGCCCCTCGCCGATCGTCTGCCCGTTGAGGCGGACCTCGAGGTGGAGCTCGCCCCAGCCATCGTCGCGATGCTCATGGCTCGTGCCGCTCGCGCCTGCCCACCCCAGCAACTCTCCCTCGGCAACGGACTGGCCCGGCTTCAGGTCGTGCCGCACCGAGTCGAGATGACTGTAGCTGGTAGTGAGCAACTGACCGTCGACGCGACCGTGGTGAAGGACGACCCGCCGCCCGTGAAGGACGTGAAGAATCTGCTCCGGGGTCGCACCGATGTCGCGGCAGTCGTCCAGCAACTGACCGCGGAATCTGTCGCTGAGACCGGCGTCCTCTTCGATCCAGAGCACACGGCCGGCCCGCACCGCGTGCACGGCGGTGCCTCGGGCGCACGGGAAGTCCACACCCTCGTGCCGGCCCGACCGGTACTCCCTTCGCGCGCCCGGAAGGAGCTGCGGACTTTCGGGAACGTGCGCCCCCGGAAACGGCAGCGAGAGCCTCGGCAGGGCTTCCGGCGGCGTCGGCATCTGCGGCTCCCTGGTTCCGACGACCAGATCGGGTTCGAGCCGCTCGACGTTCACAGCCGTGCTGGTGCGGCTGGCGAACAAGCCGATGTCGTCCAAGAGCAGGAACAAGCCGCTCGCCATGAGCAGCCACGGCAAGGCCGGTCGCAGCGCCGCAAGGACGGCGCCCATGAGCTCAGTCGAGAGGTTCCACGTCACTCGGAGAGACTCTCAAGCGGTGCCCCGTCGGGAGCGTGAC
>CAZMQP010000336.1:0-3369 GCA_964568385.1 uncultured bacterium | reverse complement strand
GCCACCGCGGCCTCGATGTCGGCGGCGTCCTGGGTCGTGCGGTCGGTGATCGCGCGCACGTCGGCGGTGAGCTGCTTGAGGTCGCCGGCCATGTCGTCGCCGGCGCCCGCGCGCGCGCCGGTCGTGAGCACCTGGATGGCGATCAGCGTCGAGCGGTTGGCGAGCGCCTGCACCTGGTCGGCGATGTCCTGCGAGCGCAGCAGCGCCCGGCCGAGCGCCTCGACGCTGCCGTGCGACGCCTCGACCAGTTCCTCGAGCACCTGCCGCGCCTGGCCCTCCTCGCGCGGCGCGCCGCCATCGGCCGCCACCGCGCCGAGCGCCTGCTGCAGCTCGAGCGACAGCCGCTGCAGTTCGCGGACGGTGGTGAGCATGGCGGTGGCCTCGACGAACCCGCGCTCGGCCTGCTCGGCGCCCTCCTGGGCCTCGGCGAGCGAGCCGGCCATCGCCTCGGCCACCTGCCGGGCCGCCTCGCGGTTCTGCTCCTCGAGCACCTCGCGGCGCGCGAGCCCGTGCCGCAGCGCCTCGGCCAGTTCGCCGGCCTCGCCCGCCATCGGCTCGAGGGGCGGCAGCCGCTCGTCGCGGTCCCAGGCCTCGACCGCGGCATGCAGCGCCGCGAGCTGGGCGCGCAGCGCCGCCAGGTCCTCGGCGGCGCGCGTCTGCGTGCGCTGGCGGGCGAGCAGCGACTGCACCTGGTCGCCCAGTTCGGAGAGTTCGCCCCAGCCCGAAGCCGCGGGCTCCCCGCGCAGTTCGGCGACGCGGCCGGTGCGGACGCCGCGGAGCAGCGCGCGCAACTGGCCGATCACGTGATGGTCGAGCCACAGCGCCATCGCGGCGCCCGCCACCACGGCGGCGAACGCCACGCCCGACAGCCATGCCAGCAGCCCGGCCATCTCGGGCATGCGCGAGGCGTCCACGCGGGTGCCGAGCACCCACAGCGTGCCGATGCCGGTGACCGCCGCGCCCGCCAGCGCCGCCACCCACAGCCGCAGCCTCAGCCCGAGCCGCGGGGTGTCGGGCTCGGGCTCGGGAGCGGGCGTCGGTCGGGTCAGGTCGGTGGGGTCCAATGAGTCCTCGTCGCGGCGTGGGCAGGTCCGCGGGGGTGCCGGGCCCCCGCCATCGCATCACGCAATCCATGTGCCCCGACCCGGGGCCCGCGCCGGCCCCGCCGCCACAAGGCGCTGGCGGGCGCGACGGCCCCGCCCGGCGGCCGTGCGTGCACGGCGCACGAGCCGCGAACCCCTTGTCGCGCGCGCGACTCGCGCCACTCTCCCTACCAGATGCGGCGGCCGCGGCGAAGCGGAATTGCGAACTGCGCGCAGGGCCGCGCCCGCGGGCTGCGGGCCGGACCGGCCGCGCCGGGAGGCCGCTTCCGGGTGGAATGACCCGGCCGGGGGGGCGGCGCACGCGAAGTGACACCGCTGGGCGCGCTTCGCGCCCGCGCCGCGCAACGCCAGCGCGTTGCGCGCGAGGGTCCTGCGCCGCCGCCGGGGCTCAACTCCGGCGTGGCACAACCGATGCTGTGGAAGGTCCTTGGACACCGGCCAGGGCAGCCCCGGCGCACCGCCGCCGAACCCCCGTGAGGCTCGCGATGGATCCCCGCCACTACATCGATCTGAAGGACGACAGCCGCGATCTGCAGCCGACGTACTACTTCATGATCAACTGCCTGCTCTACAGCCGGATGGAGACGGGACTGGTCTCGAACCAGGACTGCTACGACGAGGACGTCAACGTCTACCTCGCCCATCTCCTGCACTCGTTCATCAACCCCGAGTACGTGGACCAGTCGCGCCGGTTCCTGTCCAAGTACGACACCGACGTGTTCCGCCGCCTGGGCGGCTCCACCGACGCGCGGCTCAAGTACCAGATCTACAAGACCAACGCCGACTTCCTGCTGGTCTCGATCGGGATCTTCGACTCGCCGCAGCTCGCCGGCGGCTCGCGCACGCGCGTGCAGCCGAGCGAGGAGGCGTACATCGGCCGCGGCAAGACCTACTATCACTTCGCGTACACGTACGCGCAGCAGATGCACCGCCGCAACGCCGGCGTCTCCGAGGTGCTGGAGAAGCTCTCGACCGGATTCGAGAAGTACCTGCGCATCCTGTCGCACATGCGCGGGGAGTACCTCGATCTCATGAAGCGCTTCTCGAACGGCGAGGTCTACCACCTCGAGCGCAGCATCGACGAGCACTCGCAGAAGGAGCGGCTGCGCGTGAAGCAGGACGAGCTGCTCGAGCTCTACTCGGCGTGGCGCGCCGCGCCCTCGCCCTCGGTCGAGCAGGACCTCGCGCGCGTCGTCGGCGAGATCCGCCAGCTCAACCCGTCGTTCCGGTTCGAGCTGCCGCGGACCTGAGGCCTCAGGAGGCCGCCGCCAGCTCGGTCCAGTGCGCCGGCCGGTCGATGGTGCGCGCGGGTGGGTCGGGGTCGGCGAGCGCCATCCAGTCGCCCGGCACCGCCCACACCACGTCGAGCTCGCCGTTCAGCGGATCGAGCCGCGCGCCGTAGACGGGGTGGCCCCAGTGCCGCGACGCCAGTCCGGGCGCGGTGTGCGTGCGCAGGCACACGCGCCAGCGGCGCGCGCGCTCGAGCAGCTCCGCGCGCGTGTCGTGGTAGTCGTAGGCGAGCACCAGCGCGCGGGTGGTGCTGAGGCTCCACAACGACACCCCCGGACGCCCGAAGTAGCGCAGCTCGGCGTCGTCGAGCGACTCGACCAGCGCCATGCGCGGCAGCAGGCGGGCGCGCAACTCGTCGAAGAAGGCGCGGCTCCAGCGGCGTCCGCCGGGTTCCGCGGCGGGCTCGTCGCCGGCGTGCGGACGGAGGCTGGCGTACAGGCGGCGCCGGAGGGCGGTGCCGATGGCCGTGCGCAGGGTCGGATTGCCGCGATGCACACCCATGGGACGCATGCTCGCCTCCTCTCGGGAAGGGGGAGACACGAACGACTCGCGGGGTGGTGCGAAGCGCCTTCAGCGCGCCTCGTAGTTGGGCGCTTCCTTGGTGATCTTCACGTCGTGCGGATGGCTCTCGCGGAGCCCTGCGGCGCTGATGCGGACGAAGCGGGCCTCGCGGCGCAGCGCCTCGATCGTCTGGACGCCACAGTACCCCATCCCGGCCCTCAGGCCGCCCAACAACTGGAACACCGTCGAGGCGAGCGGGCCCTTGAGCGGGACGCGCCCCTCGATGCCCTCGGGGACGAGCTTGGAGAGCTCGTCGGTGTTCTCCTGGAAGTAGCGCTCGCGGCTGCCCTTGGCGGCGGCCATGGCCGACAGCGAGCCCATGCCGCGATACACCTTGTACTGACGGCCCTCGTACAGGATCACCTCGCCCGGGCTCTCCTCGGTGCCGGCGAACAGGCTGCCGATCATCACCGAG
>CAZMQP010000335.1:0-3373 GCA_964568385.1 uncultured bacterium | reverse complement strand
GCTCATGCGACAGCTCGATCTCGAGGTGTCGGGGGAGTTCCTCGTGATGGCCGCCACGCTGATGCGCATCAAGGCCAAGATGCTGCTGCCGCTGCCCGCGTCGAACGCCGAGGAGGACGAGGGCGACCCGCGCGAGGAGCTCGTGCAGCGCCTCATCGAGTACCGCCAGTACAAGGAGGCGGCCGAGCAGCTCAAGGACAAGGAGGGCTTCCGGCGCCTCCTGCACGCCCGCGGCATCGTCGCGAGCGAGGACGACGCGGGCCCGCTGCCGCTGGCCAAGGTGTCGCTGTTCGACCTGCTCGAGGCGCTCAATCGCGTCATCGCCCGCCGGCCCGCGGACGCCCCGGTCTACGCGGTGCAGACCGAGGGCTGGGACATCGACGACAAGATGTCGCTGATCGCCCGCACGGTGGCCGAGGAGGGCCGCCTGCTGTTCTCCACGCTCATGCTCCACGCCCGCGCGCGCATGGAGATCATCGTGTCGTTCATGGCCCTGCTCGAGCTGATCAAGCTGGGCCAGGTCATCATCGAGCAGGACGAGACGTTCGCCGAGATCGTCATCCTGCCGAAGCCGCCGGAAGGAAGGGAGACCGATGCACCCGTCGAGACTGCACTCGAGCGTTGAGGCGCTGCTGTTCGCCTCGGATCAGCCGCTCAGCCTGGCGCTGCTCGCCGAGGCGCTCGAAGCGCCCGCCGAGGAGGTGAGCGAGGCGATCCGCGAACTGGGCGAGGCCTACGCGGCACGCGAGGCCGGCGTCCAGCTGCGCGAGATGGCCGGCGGCTGGCTGTTCATGACCGCGCCGGAGCAGAACGAGGTCATCACCCGCATGCTGCGCGGCAAGCGCAAGGCGCGGCTGTCGCGCCCGGCGCTCGAGACGCTGGCGATCATCGCCTACAAGCAGCCGGTGACGAAGGGTGAGATGGAGGCGATCCGCGGCGTGGACTGTTCGGGCACGCTGGCCACGCTGCTCGAGCGCGACCTGGTGACCATCACCGGCCGCTCCACCGTCGTCGGCCGTCCGCTGCTCTACGGCACGTCCCCCGGGTTCCTCGACTACTTCGGGCTGCGCGAGCTCTCGGAACTGCCGCGCCCCGAGGAGCTGCGCGCGCTCATCGCCGCACGCGACCCGGAGCAGATGGAGATGCTCGAGCTCGAGCCGGCGAGCGGGCTGCCGCTGGCGCTCGCCGCCGCGGACGTGCTGGAACAGGCCGCCTCCCCGCAGGCGGAGGCCGCCTCGCCGGCCGACGGTGCGAGCGACGAGGCGGACGAGGACGCGGCGGCGCTCGAGGAGGCCGATGCGGCCCTGCTCGAGACCGGGCATCGCGCCCGTGCGCGCGCCCACGAGGACGTGGACTTCCTCGATGAGTCGGGGCCGGGGGCCGGGAGCGACCTCGCGGCCGCCGATGCCGACGCGTTCGATCTCTCCGCCGACGAGGACGACGACGAGGCGGACGAGGACGACGACGAGGATGACGACGACGACCTCGACGATGACGACGATGACGACGACGACGAGGACGACGACGACGAGGCGGAGGAGGACGAGGACGAGCACTCCCGTGCCGTCTTCCGCACGCCCGAGGGCAGCGGGCGCTGAACGCGCCCGCCGCCCCGCCCTCCCGCATGCCCCGCGACGCCGCGTACTGGATCGAGGCGCTCGAGTTGCGCCCGCATCCGGAGGGAGGGATGTTCAGCGAGTCCTGGCGGTCGGCGGAACTCCTGCCGGCCTCGGCGCTGCCGCCCCGGTTCGGCGGGCCGCGATCGCTCGGGACGGCCATCTACTTCCTGCTGCGAAGCGGCGAGCGGGCGCGGTTCCACCGGCTCCACGCCGACGAATTGTGGCACCTGCTCGACGGCGGGCCGCTGACGCTCCACCTGCTCACCGACGCGGGGGCCCACGTGACGCGTGAGCTGGGTCACGAGGTCGCCGCCGGTCAGGCGCCGCAGCAGTTCGTGCCGCACGGTCACTGGTTCGCGGCCGAGGCCGCACCCGCCAGCGCCTTCGCACTGGTCAGCTGCACGGTGGTCCCCGGCTTCGAGTACAGCGACTTCGAACTCGCCGACCGCGCGCAGCTCATCGCGCTCCACCCGGACCACGCCGCACTCATCCAACGCTTCACGGAGGCCTGAGCCATGTCCATCCGCCTCAACAAGCTCATCGCATGGCGAGGCGTGGCCGCCCGGCGCAAGGCCGACCAGCTCATCGCCGACGGCAAGGTGCGCGTCAACGGCCAGGTGGTGCGCGAGCCCGGCACCATGGTGGACGAGGCGTCCGACGACGTGACCGTGATGAACCGGCCGCTGCCGCCGCCGCAGCGCGCGCGCTGGTTCATGCTGCACAAGCCGGTCGGCGTCATCAGCACCGTGGCCGACCCCGAGGGCCGCCGCACCGTGCGCGAACTGCTGCCGACCGGCTCGCGCGTGTTCCCGGTGGGTCGTCTCGACGCCGACACCAGCGGCCTGCTGCTGCTCACCAACGACGGTCCGCTGGCGCACAAGCTGATGCATCCGCGCTACGGCGTGCAGAAGGTGTACCGCGTGCGGCTCGGCGAATCGCCGCGGCCCGACCAGCTGCGCCGCCTCGCGCAGGGCGTGCGGTTCGACGAGGGCATGGTGAGCGCGCCGGCGCAGGTGCGGGCCATCGACCCGGGATTCGACGCCATCATGATCGAGATCCGCATCCACGAGGGGCGCTTCCGTCAGGTGCGGCGCATGTGCGAGGCGGTGGGCCTGCCGGTCCTCGGACTGCATCGCGTCGCCTACGGACCCCTGCGGCTGGGTCCGCTGCCGCGCGGCGAGTATCGCGAACTCACGCACGAGGAGGTGGCGATGCTGCGCGCCTCGTCGGCGCGTCCGATGGCGCGGCGCCCCGCCGCACGTGGCGGCCGTGCCGCCGACGAGGCCAAGCGCCGGGCGCTCTACATGCACGGCACCGATCCCGACCGTCCGCCAGAGGCGCCGCCGCAGCCGGCCGGACGGGAGCGTCCGCGGGGCGAGGCGGGTCCGAAGCGCACGCCGTGGACGCCGGTGGGGCAGGCCCCGCCCGCGCGCGGCCGCCGCCCCGCGGCGGTCGAGCACGAGGAGGCGGACGACGACTTCGAGGAGCGCTGGGGCCCGGGAGCGGGCGGCGGCGACGAGGAGGGGCTGTTCGACGCCGAGTGGCCGGCGCGCCCGAGCGGACGCCGCGGCGATGCCGACTTCGCGCCGCCGGCGCGATCCGGCGCCTCGCGCGGACCCGCGCGTGGCGAGCGTCCCGAACGCGCCGAACGCTCCGCACGCACCGCGCGTCCGGCACGCGGCGAGCGTCCGGCGCGCGGCGAGCGTCCGGCGCGTGGCGAGAAGCCGGCACGCGCCGCGCGCCCCGCGAAGGGG
>CAZMQP010000334.1:0-3378 GCA_964568385.1 uncultured bacterium | reverse complement strand
ACATGGTGTTCTTCACCAACGGCGGCACCGAGGCGATCGAGAACGCGGTGCGGCTGGCGCGCGGGCACACGGGGCGGCACAAGATCCTGTCCGCCTACCGCAGCTACCACGGCGCCACGGGCAACTCGATCATGCTCACCGGCGACCCGCGCCGCTGGGGCAACGAGCCGGGCGCGGCGGGCGTGGTCAAGTTCTGGGGGCCCTATCTCTACCGTTCGGCCTTCCACGCGACGACGCCGGCCGAGGAATGCGCACGAGCGCTGCAGCACCTCGCCGACACGCTCATGGTCGAGGGCCCGCACACGGTGGCGGCGATCATCCTCGAGACCGTGGTGGGCACCAACGGCATCCTGGTGCCTCCCGACGGCTACCTGGCCGGTGTGCGCGAACTGTGCGACCGCCACGGCATCGTGATGATCTGCGACGAGGTCATGGCGGGCTTCGGCCGCTGCGGCGAGTGGTTCGCGGTGGACCGCTGGAAGGTGGCGCCCGACCTGATCACGTTCGCCAAGGGCTCCAACTCGGGCTACGTGCCTGTGGGTGGTGTGGTGATCAGCCGCCGTATCGCCGAGACGTTCCGCGACCGCGTGTTCCCGGGCGGCCTCACCTACTCGGGGCACCCGCTGGCGTGCGCGTCGGTGGTGGCGAGCATCGGCATCTTCAAGGAGGAGCGCATCATCGAGCATGCGCGCCACCTGGGCGCCGACGTGATCGGCCCGGCGCTCGCGCGCATCAAGGACAAGCACCCGAGCGTGGGCGAGGTGCGCGGGCTCGGCGTGTTCTGGGCCATCGAACTGGTGCGCGATCAGAAGACGCGCGAGCCGCTGGTGCCCTACAACGCCTCGGGCGCCGCCGCGAAGCCCATGGCCGACGTGATGGCCGCATGCAAGGCCGCGGGCGTGTGGCCGTTCGCGCACTTCAACCGGCTGCAGATCACGCCGCCGTGCACGACGAGCGACGACGAGGTGCGCGAGGGTCTCGCGCTGATCGATCAGGCGCTCGACGTGGCCGACGCGTTCGTGACGGGCTGACGCGGGGCGTCAGCGCGCGGCGAGCAGGTCGCGGACGGCGGCGCGAACCGCGCGCCGCACGGCGGGCGGCACCGGCTGCTCGCCGTAGGTGCGGCAGGCGCCGAGCACGGCGCGCAGGGACTCGCACGCCCCGGCGCACCCCGCGCACGAGGTGACGTGCGATTCCATGCGCTCGCACACCGAGCCCGACAGGTCGCCCTCCAGATAGCGGCTCAACAGCCGGGCGGTGTCGGGGCAGCGCTCGGCCGGCGGCGGCGCGGCGCCCCCCGGGACATGGGGGGCCAGCGTCTCGCGCAGCGCCAGCCGCGCACGATGCAACCGTGACTTCACCGCGCGCTCGCCGATGCCGACGATGCGCGCCACCTCGGAGGCCGGCAGCCCCTCGACGTCACGCAGCACCACCACCTCGCGCTGCTCCTCGGGCAGCGCCGCGATCGCCTGCTCGAGCGCCGCGGCCAGGCGCCGCCGCTCGAGCCGCCGCGGCGGCTCGGGCTCCCGCACGATCCCCGCGGCGGCATCGGGTTCGCGGCGGAGCGCCGCGTCCTGGCGCGCCAGGCGCTGCTTGCGGCGGCCGCACGCGCGGCGCGCGACCGTGTACGTCCAGGTCGAGAGCGAGGAGTCGCCGCGGAACGAGCGGAGCGTACGAAGCAGCGTGGCCATCACGTCCTGCGCCAGGTCCTCGGCCTCGTGCGGGTCGCGGCAGAAGCCCCGGCTGAAGCGGTAGGCGGGCTCGGCCGCCATGCGCAGCACCTCCTCGAGCGCCGCACGGTCGCCCCGCCGCGCGGCCGCGATGAGGCGCGCCTCGGCCGCTCGCGACCTCGAAGGTGCGTGTCCCCCCGCTGGCCGGCCCGCCGGGCGCCCGGCCGGCTCCGGCACCGCGAATCCCCGCCGCATTCGATCCACCCCCATCCGCGCGTCGCCCCACTCCACCGGTGACCTCGGTCGGCGGCTCGGAACCACTGACCCAAACCCATGGGAATCATATGGTTGCGCGGCCGCGAATCCTCTCGGGGCGAGCGGGCTCCCACTGGGTGACATGGAACCCATCCGCGTTCGCCCCGACGGCTCCCCGCCCCGCCGCGCCGGCACGCTAGCACAGGTGCGCCGGCTCGCCGCTGCCTGCCTGCTGCTCTCGCTCCCGGTCCCCGGCGCCGCCGCCGAATGGACCGCGGAGCGCGTCCTCGACGCCGTCCGCACGCATGACCCCGCCGTCCGGGCGGCCCGGGAGCGCGGCGCCGCCGGTCGGGCGCAGGCGGCCCAGCAGTGGGCGATGCTGCTGCCGCGGGTGAGCGCCTCGGGTGGATTCACGCGCACCGACGACCCGGCGGTGCTGTTCTCGCAGAAGCTGTGGCAGGGGCGGTTCACGGCGGCCGACTTCGCGGTGGATGCGCTCAACCAGCCGCCGCCGCAGAGCGCGCTGCGCTGGCAGTTCACGGTGGACCAGCCGCTCTGGAACGGCGGGCGCGAACTGGCCGCCCCGGGCCTCGCCGCTCGCCACGGCCGCGCCGCGAGCGCGATGGAACGCGCCGAGGTCGCCGACCGGCTGCTGGCCGGCCTCGAGGCGTTCACGCAGGCGCTGCGCGCCCGCGCGGGCGAGCGCGCCACGACGCTCGGCCTCGCCGCCGCCGAGGCCATGCACGAGGCGGCGCTCGCGCGCTTCCGCATGGGGCAGGTGGCCGAACTCGACACCCTGCGCGCCACCGCCCGCCTCGCGGACGCGCGCGTGCGCGCGATCGGCGCTCGGCGTTCGCTCGCCGTGGCCCTGGCGCATCTCTCCCGTCTCGTCGGCTCGACGGTCGCCGCCGCCGACCTCGCCGTCCCGTCCGACGACGCCACCGCCGAGGGCGGCACCCCCGGCGTGCGCGGCGAGCTCGAGGCCGCACGCGAGGCCGCCGTCGCCGCGGCGACCGAGGCGCGCACGGCGTCGCTGCGGATGCTGCCCTCACTCCACTCCCGCTTCGCGGTCACGCACGACAAGCCATGGGACGGCGGCGAGTACGAGCGCCGCTGGATGGTCGCGGTGATGGCCGAACTGCCGCTGTTCGACGGCGGCCAGCGCTGGAACGAGTCCCGCGTGGCGCGGGCGCGCGCCGCCGAGGCGAGCGCGCGTGCCGAGGCCGCCGAGCGCGATCTGGCCACCGCCCTCGCCGCCGCCCGGGCCGAGGACGAGGTCTCGCGGCAGGCGCGCGAGGCCGCCCGCGCCGGCCTCGCCGCGGCCGAGGAGGGCCTGCGCCTCGCCACGCTGCGCTACCGAGCCGGCCTGCTGCCGATCTCCGAACTCCTCGCCGCCGACGCGGAGGCCTCCGCGGCCCGCGCCGCCGAGGCCGAAGCCTCGAGCGCCGTCGTG
>CAZMQP010000333.1:0-3384 GCA_964568385.1 uncultured bacterium | reverse complement strand
GGCGAGGGCGCGCGCGCGGGCGCGCCGATCGCCGCGTGCGCCTGCGCCAGCGAGGGCGCGAGCAGCGCCCGCTCGAAGTCGCCGGCGCTGGCGAATCGGTCCGCCGGATCGGTGGCCAGCGCGCGCTCGAGCGCGGCGACGAAGTGCGCCGGCAGGTCCGGGCGCAGCCCGCGCAGCGAGGCGCGCTCGCCGCGCGCCGCCTTGTCGCGGAGCTCGGCGAGCGTCGCCGCCTCCACCGGGTGCCGGCCGGTGACGAGCCGGAAGAGCAGCGCGCCCAGCGCGTGCAGGTCCGAGGCGGGTGTGGGCGCGCCGCCCGCGAGCACCTCGGGGGCCAGCGACAGCGGCGAGCCGGTGAGCCGGGCGGGCGCGTCGCCGGTGCGCGCCGCACTGCCGAAGTCCATGAGCACGATGCGGCCGCCCTCCTCGCGCATGACGTTCGCGGCCTTGAGGTCGCCGTGCACCAGGTCCTCGGCATGCACGGCGGCGAGGGCGCGGCACAGGTCGAGCCCGATGAGCGCGGCCTCCTCGGCGCTCAGGCGCCCGCGCGAGGCGAGCACCTGATCGAGCGTCTCGCCGCGCAGCAGTTCGGCCCAGAAGCCGGCGCGGCCGTCCTGCACATCGGCGCCGTACACGGCGAGCACGTGCCGGTGCCGCACCCGTGCCAGCCGCCTCGCCTCCTCGAGCGCGCGGCGCGCGCCCACCTCGTCGCCGTCGTCGGGACGCAGCTTGAGCGCCACCTCGCGCTCGAGCGTGGGATCGAACGCGCGGAACACCTCGCCGAAGGAGCCCTCGCCGAGTTTCTCGCGCACCTCGAGTTCGCCCCACAGGAAGAGCGGCGAGGGTGCGTCCGCCGGTTCCTCGCGCGGCGAGACCATGCCGGCCTCGCGCCACGCCGACGCGACGCGGCTCAGCCGCTCGAGGCCGTCGTAGGCGCCGCTCAGCCGCGGCAGGCGGCGGCGGGCGGCCTCGAAGTCCACCGGCTCGCCGTCGGCGATGCGTGCGGCGGATTCCGCGAGCGACTTCCGGTCCATGCCGTCCATGTCGGTCTCCTGGTCCCCACCCGTTCCCGCACCCGGACCCCGGCGCGGGCCCTCGAGAAGTCCATCCACCTGCTAACGCGCCACGGCGCTCCGAGCGCACATCCGCCGCGCCGACGGGCTCCGGCCGCCGCCGGCTGCGCCCCGCCTCCGGGTCCCAACCCCCTGCATCGCAATCACCTGCCGCCCCGCCGCGGCCCCGGGCGCGCGGCTCCTCACGCTTCGGGCCGATGCCGCTCCATCGCCTCCGCCAGTTCCACGAGCGCGCGCGCCACCTTCATGCGCACGGCGTTCGCCGTCGTGCCCCCGATCGCCTCGGCGATCTGCGCGTAGGCGTAGCCGAACTCGACCCGCATGATCACGGCCTCCTGCTGTGACGGGCTCAGCGAGGCGAGCGCCGCCTCGTAGGACTCCATCACGTCGCGCCCGACCTGGCGCTCGAGCAGCGATGGGGCGTCGTCGGGGGGCTCGTGGTCCCCGATGCGGTCGGCCGGGCGCCGGCGGGAGCGGCGCACCTCGTCGCGCACGGCGTTGAGCAGGATGCGGCGCAGGTAGGCGAGGAACGCGCCCTCGCGCCTCGCCTCGAACCCCTCCACGCGGTCGAGCGCCCGCAGCAGCGTCACCTGCACGAGATCGTCGGTGTCGGCGAGCCCGCGCGCGTGCGGCGGCAGGCGGCCGTGCCCCCAGCGGCGCAGCAGGGGCAGGAAGCGCGCCACCAGCGCCTCGCGCGCCGCGGCATCACCGCCGCGCACCCGTTCGAGCAGCACGGCGGTGGCGTCGAGGGGTGCCGGGTCGCGCGGTTCGTCCAACGGGTCCTCGTGGGGCATCGAGTCGAGTGATGGGGGCCGCCGCGTGCGAGGCTACGCGCGAGGCGGTGCGGCTCTCAAGGCGCGAACGCTCAGGCGCCGGCCGCCTCGCGCAGCGCCGCGAGTGCGGCGCGCGGATCGGGCGCCCGGAACACGGCGTGCCCGGCCACGAACACGTCGGCGCCGGCGGCGCGCGCCTCGCGCGCGGTGACGGGCGAGATGCCGCCGTCCACCTCGATGGCGAACGACCATCCGCGCCGCGAGCGCTCCTCGGCGGCGGCGCGCACCTTGTCGAGCATGTCCGGCATGAACGCCTGCCCGCCGAAGCCGGGCTCGACGGTCATCACCAGCAGCAGGTCGAGGTCGGGCAGGTAGGGCGCCACCGCGGCGTAGGGCGTCGCGGGCCGGATGGCGAGCCCGGCGCGGGCGCCGCCCTCGCGGATCTGGCGCAGCACCTCGCGCGTCTGCGGCGCGGCCTCGAGATGCACGGTGATCTGGTCGGCGCCCGCCTCGCGGAACGCGTCAACCTGGAGCCACGGGCGTTCGACAATGTGGTGCACGTCGAGGAACGCCGGCGTGAGCGCATCGGCCGCCTTCACGATCAGCGGTCCGAACGTGAGGTTGGGCACGAAGTGGTGGTCCATGACGTCGCAGTGGAGCCAGTCCCGCTCGGGGTCGAGGATCGCGAGTTCGCCGGCGAGGCGCGCGAAGTCGGCGGACAGGAGGCTCGGCGCGGCGATCGGGCGGACGGGGATCATGGCCGCATGGTAGGCGAATCGCCGCCCTCCGGGCGAACCCGCGCGCTGAGGCGACCTCCCGGCCACGGTCCCCGGCCCGCCCGGGGCGCGCTGCCACGATCACCGCTCACGCTCCGCACACGGCTGACGACGAGCGGCGAGTGGTTCGAGCGGGCCCGAGCCCGAACCTCCTCTAGCGCCAGTCGCCCGCGGCGACGAACGCCGCCCAGTGGTACGGATGCGTGCTCTCGCCCGCCTTGCGGCGGTGCGAGAGCACGTCGCGTCCGGCGCCGTGCACCGAGGCCACCGTGTCCTGCCGTTCGCGGAGCCGGCGGCGGTAGAGCTCGGCCATCCAGCGCGAGGCCGAGTCGTCCTCGACCGACCACAGGCTGGAGATGAGCGTGTGCGCGCCGGCCGTGTGCAGCGCGCGCCGCAATCCGAACACCCCCTCGCCGGCGTCCACGGTGCCGAGCCCGGTCTCGCAGGCGGACAGCACCACCCACTCCACGCCGCCGAGGTCGAGCGCGGCGATCTCCTCGGCAGTGAGGATGCCGTCCTCGGCCCCCTCCGGAGCGCGCGCCCGCTGATTGGCGCCGGCCAGCGCCAGTCCCGACAGCCGCAGCGGGTGCTCGAGGCCCTCGGGGTCGCGCTCGGTCGGCTGGGCCGCGGCATCGGTGGTGCGCGCGCTGGTGTCGCGCGGTGCCAGGCCGCCGATGCCGCGGCCGGAGCCGTCGCTCGCTCCGCACTTCGGATCCACGAAGAAGCCGTGCGTCGCCAGGTGGACGACGCGGCGTCCCGGGGCCA
>CAZMQP010000332.1:0-3390 GCA_964568385.1 uncultured bacterium | reverse complement strand
GTCGCCGCCGGCATGCTCGACGGCGAGCTTCACGATCTGCGACAGCAGGCCGTCCATGTCGGAGGTCCCGCGGAACAGCCGGTTGGCCTCCTCGAGCGCGCGGAACTCGTTGCAGGTCGAGAGCGAGACGGCGACGTACTGGCGCTCGATCTCGCGGCGCAGCTGCGCGGCGCGGCCCTCGGCCTCGGGGTCGGCGTTCTCCGACAGCCACGCCTCGGCCTGCTCGAGCAGCGTCAGCGCGTGGTCGTACTGCTCGCGCTCGGCCTCGAGCCGCGCCAGCGCCAGCAGCGCCTCGGCGGCCAGCGGCATGACGCCCAGCTGCCGGTAGAGCGCCGCCGCCCGGCGGGCCGCCTCGGCCACCGGCTCGAGCGGCAGCCGCAGGCGCGCGCTCGCCGGCATCAGCGGCAGGTAGTCGCCGAAGGAGGCGAGCGTGCGGGCCAGTTCGAAGGTCTCACCCAGCTGCTCGAAGTGCTCGGCCGCCTCGCGCAGCCGGGACTCCATGCCGGCCACCTGGCCGCGCACGGCGTCGAGGCGCGCCAGCGCACGCAGGGCGATGCCCTGTTCGATGCGGTCGCCGAGCCGCTCGGCCAGTGCGAGTCCGCGCTGGAGCCGCGAGCCCGCCTCGTCGGTGCGGCCCGTCAGCTGCAGCGCCATGCCGATGCGGATCTCGAGCTCCATGACCATGTCGCCCTGGGGCGCCATCTGGATCGCGTCCTCGAGCGCCGGCTCCAGCCAGGCGAGCGCCGCCGGGCCGTGGTCGCGGTCGATCTCGAGTTCGCCCAGGAACTCGCGGGCCAGCAATGCCTCGCGCCTCGCGCTGCCCTTCTGGGCGAGCTCGAGTGCGAGTTGGAAGTGCTCCTCGGCCTGCTCGGCGTCGCGGCGGCGCCGCGCCAGCATGCCGAGCGCCAGCCACGCGGCCGCCTCGCCCTGCGGATGCGAGAGGTCGCGGGCGATGCGCAGCGACTGCCGGAAGTGCTCGTCGGCCATCTCCCACTGCCCGAGCCGGTAGCGGATCAGCCCGAGATTCTGGTGATGGATGCGCATGCGGGCGTAGAAGCCCTTGCGCTCGTCGATCTGCAGCGCCTGCTCGAGCAGGCGGGTGGCCTCGCGCCATTCGCGCAGGTTCTTGTAGACGAGGCCGAGCGAGTTGAGCGCCGAGACCAGTCCCTCGGAGTCGTCGATGCGGCGGAACGTGGCGATCGCGTTCTGCAGCCAGTCGATCGCCTGCTGCGGTTCGCCGAGGCGCGCGTGCGCGTTGCCGAGCACCAGCGACATGCGGGCGACGGTGCGGTGGTCGTCGGTGTCGCGCAGGATGGCGTAGGCGTAGCGCGCGTAGCGCTGCGAGCGCCGGTACTGCCCCGATTCCCCGTGCGTCCCGGCGAGCGAGGCGGCGACGAGCGCGCGCTCGCGCGCATCCTCGAGCACGCGGCCGACCCGGCGCGCCTCGAGCGCGCGGACCCGCGCGGACGCGTACTCGCCGCGGAGGTACTCCGCCTGCGCCATGCGCAGGAGGAGCCGCACCCGGTCGTGCACGGCCTCGGCGGGCGTCTCCGCGAGCGCGGCCCGGTAGGAATCCAGGGCGCTCACGAAGTCGTCCGCGGCCAGATGGAGGTCACCGACCGACTCGGACCGCCCGGCACCCTGCGGTGCCCGGCTCGTACGCATCGGATCGGGGGGGATCGATCGCTGCACGGCTTGAACCCTCGATGTGACTCGCACTTCCCTCGGAGCATCACGGCGGTTCGGACCGTGATGCAGGCGACGACTCGGGACCGCGGACGCGGACTAGAGGCGGCGCTTCAGGAACTGCGACAGCCAGGACCTCACCCACTGCTCGTAGCTCATGTCGCCCGCTTCGCCGGTGAACGGCTGCTTGGCCACACCCGTGATCTTCGGGGGAGCCGGCACCGTCTGGCCGGTGAGGTCGGGCTCACCCGAGTTGGGCGCGGCGATCGGTCGGGGCTGCGTCACGGAGGTCGGTCGCGTGTTGCGACGCGTGGCCTCGGCCGTGGTCCCGAGCATCGTCACGCCCAGCGCGGCGAGCAGTACGGCGTGGAGGATCCTGTTCCGGAGCTTCACCATCGCGTTGTCCACTCCCTCCGTCGACGGACGTCAGGGTAGGGTGAATGACTCCCCGCACGAAGGCGAGGAGCCTGGCGGGACGACCATGGCGAGGGGACCTGCGACTTGCCTGCGCTCAGTGTCCGCCTCCTGTGAAGGACGCGTCAATCGGAATCTTGCCGGGCTGAACCTGCGGCCTCACTCCCCCGGCAGATGGTCGTCGGTCGCCCATCTGGCCAGGCCGTAACGCAGGCCCTGGGTGGAGCACACGATCCCCGGGGCGTCGAAGCGCCGCAGCAGGGCCTCCACGACGAGCGCACCGGCGCCGATGATGTCGGCGCGGCCCTCGCCCATGACCGGCAGGCGGCGGCGCGCCTCCGGGCTGCTCTCGACGAGGTCGGCGAGCAGCCGGTCGGCCCGTTCGCGCGGCACGAACCAGCCCTCGAGCAGCGCCGGGTCGTACTCCGTGAGCCCGCGGTCGATGGAGGCGATGACGGTGATGGTGCCGCCGACCCCGGCGAGCAGCGTGGCGCGGCTGGGGAAATCTGCACAGCCATGCATGATTTCGTCCCCGATCACCCGGCGCGCGTGGTCGATGTCGGCGGGCGAGGGCGGGTCGCCCGGAAGCAGGCGCTCGGTCAGGCTGACCGCGCCGAAGGGGATGCTGTGCCAGCGGCCGGCCCTAAGCCCGACGCCGCTGACCACCTCGGTGCTGCCGCCGCCGAGGTCGAAGACCACGTTCTGGCTGAGCCGGGCCTGCTGCCCCAGCCCGAGCACCACCGAGGCGTAGCCGAGCTTGGCCTCCTCGTCGCCGCTCAGGATGCGCACCGGGACGCCGGCGCGCTCGGAGATGGCGTCGGCCACCTCGCGTCCGTTGGACGCCATGCGGATCGCGGCGGTGGCGGCCGCCAGCACTCGGGTCGCCCCCAGTCCCCTGGCGCGCCGCGCGAACTCCTGGGCGATGGTGCCGGCGCGTTCGGCCATGTCGTCGGCGATGCGCCCGGACTCGTGCAGCCCACGGCCGAGCCGGCAGGACTCCCCGGCCCGCGCCACAGACGTGATGGGGCCGGTCCACGCCCCGCCCTCGGGCACATCCGCCACCAGCAATCGCACGCTGTTGGAGCCGATATCGATTGCACCGACACGCATATGTCCGAAGGTCACAGCAGGTAGTCCTCGAGGGTGGAGCGCGCGGGGCGGCGAGCGGGTGGATCGGGGGCGGCCGGAGTGGGCGCGCTAGGAGTATCAGACTCCGGGGTGTCCGCGCGAGGCGGCGTCTCCCGTGGGCCCTCGCGGGACTCCGCAGCGGCCGGGCGCTGGGGGGCCGCG
>CAZMQP010000331.1:0-3401 GCA_964568385.1 uncultured bacterium | reverse complement strand
TGCCCGTGCGGCTGGCGCGGCCACCCCAAGCGAGGCTGCCGCTGCACGTCGTCGGAGCTGGCGCGCTACGCGGCGCGGGTCAGCGGCCCGGTGCTCGATCGCATCGACCTGCAGGTCGAGATCACCGCCCTCACGTCCGACGAACTGCTGCACGTGGAGCCCGGCGAGACGAGCGAGACGGTGCGCTCACGCGTCCTCGCGGCGCGCGAGCGCCAGCGTGTGCGCGGCGCGGTCAATGCTCGCTTGTCGCAGGCGGCACTTCGGGAGTGCTGTGCGCTGGATGCCTCCACGAGGCGGTTGATCGCCGATGCCGTGGACCGAGGCGGCATGAGCGCGCGCGCCGTGCACCGCGCGCTGCGCGTGGCGCGCACCATCGCGGATCTGGCGGACGAGCCGAGCGTGAGCGCGATGCGGCTGTCCGAGGCGCTGCAGTACCGGGCCTACGAGCGGCGGCAGTCGGCGGGGTGAGGACGGATCGCCGGCGCCGCCCGCCGAGGCGCTCCGGTCCGGACGCCGAGGGCAGGGGCCCCGCGCAGCGGGCTCAGGCCAGCAGGGCCAGCGCGATCGCCCCTCGCAGGCTCCAGCCCGCCGTCCGCACCCAGTTGCCCGCCACCAGCCCGGCGTGCGCGCGCGCATCGTATCCGCGTGTCAGCCGGGCATGACTGGGCACCGACAGCAGCGCGGTCGCGGTCCACACCAGCACCACGAGCCCGAGTCCCGCCCACGTCCACGGCGAGGGCGACCGGACGGCGAGCGCGATCGCGGCCGCCAACTCGAGCGGCATCAGCCAGCCCACGAGCAGCGCGATCCTCGCCGAGTGCGCGGCGTGGAAGGCCGTGAACCGCGCCGGCTCGACATACGAGAAGAGCGGGTAGTGCACGAGCTGGATGGTCCAGACCAGGCCCACCAGCATCCACGTCACCGCCGCGTGGGCCAGTTCGAGCGCATGCCCCGGCATCAGGAGGCGCCTCCCGGATCGGCGGGCGGCTGCAGGGCCGCCCTGGCGATCCCCTTCAGCATGCCGCTGAACACGAGTTCGTGCAGGGGGTACAGCCCGTACCAGTAGAGCCGGCCGGCGAGCCCCACCGGATCGAAGATGGCGGTCTGGCGGATGGTGGACCCGCCGCCCTCCGGCGCCACCTCGAACTCGAGCCAGGCGCGGCCCGGCAGCTTCATCTCGGCCGCGAGCCGCAGCCGGCGCCCGGGCTCGATGGCCTCGACGCGCCAGAAGTCGAGTGCGTCGCCGACATGCAGTTGGCTCGGGTGCGGGCGGCCGCGGCGCGTGCCGACGCCTCCCACCAGCAGGTCGAGGAAGCCGCGCAGGCGCCAGAGCCAGTCCCATGCGTACCAGCCGCGCTCGCCGCCGATGCGCTGGATGGGCTCGAACGCCCGCTGCGGTGGCAGTTGCACCGTGGTGACGCGCGAGTCCACGACCCGCGAGCCGAACACGACACCGCCCCACGACCTCGGCTCGCCGGCCGACGACAGCGCGTCCGACCAACGTGTCGCCTCGAAGCGGCGATCCTCGATCGTGAGCGCCCGGCGCACGGCCTCCTCGGCGCCCACCGGACGGATGGCGAAGTCCGAGAGCGCGGCGGGGTCGCTCACCACGGTCGAGTGCACGATGCTCTCGATCAGTTTGCGGCCGACGCGGGCGTAGAGCGGCGTGACGAGTCCCAGCCACAGGCTCGACAAGTGGGGCGTCAGCACCGGCACGGGCAGCATGATGAGCCGGCGGCCGCGCTGTTTGGCGTAGAGGCGCATGATGTCGGCGTACGATACCTGGTCGGCGCCGCCGATCTCGTAGACGCGGTCGTGCGAGGGTGGCGCCGTGAGCGCGGCCGACAGGTAGTCCAGCAGGTCCTCGATCGCGATCGGCTGCGCGGGCACGTTCACCCACTTGGGGGTGATCATCACCGGCAGCCGCTCCACGAGCGAGCGGATCATCTCGAACGACAGGCTGCCGGGTCCGATCACGATCGAGGCGCGGAACTCCAGCACCGGCACGCCCGAGCGGCGCAGCACCTGCCCCACCTCCTGGCGGCTCCTCAGGTGCGCCGAGAGCGCTTCGTCCTCACGCCCGAGCCCGCCCAGGTAGATGATGCGGCGCACGCCGGCGGCCTTCGCGGCCGCGCCGAAGGCCTCGGCGGCGCGGCGGTCGGTCTCGACGAACGAACCGGACGAGCCCATCGAGTGCACCAGGTAGTAGGCGGCGTCCACCCCCGCCATGGCGGGCTCGAGGCTGGCCGCATCGAGCACGTCGCCGCGCACGACCTCGGTGCCGGGCGCGACGCGCGAGGCGAGCGCCTCGGGACGCCGCGCCAGGCAGCGCACGCGGCGCCCCGCCTGCTCCAGCACGCGCAGCAGCCGCCCGCCGACATAGCCGGTCGCGCCGGTCAGCAGGACCGTGCCGACGGGCGAAGCGGCGGGAGCGGAGCCGGTCATGCGCGCACGCGGCCCGGCGGCAGCGAGGCGCGCAGCACGAGGTAGCCCGCGAGTCCGGCGACGAGCGAGCCGGTCAGGATGCCGAGGCGGTCTAGGCCGGCGCCGCCCACGGCGCCGTCGGGGAAGGCGAGCGAGGCGATGAACAGGCTCATCGTGAAGCCGATGCCGCACAGCAGTGCGGCGCCCAGCAGGTCGGGCCAGCGCACCCCCTCGGGCAGCGCCGCCGCGCCGAGGCGCACGGCGAACGCCGACAGCAGCAGGATGCCGACCGGCTTGCCCAGCAGCAGACCGGTCAGGATCCCGAGCGGCACCGGCCGCGCGACATCGGCGAGGGACATCCCCGCCAGCGCCAGGCCGGCGTTGGCGAACGCGAACACCGGCAGCACGCCGAACGCCACCCACGGATGCAGGTCGTGCTCGAACTCGCGCAGCGGGGAGCGGGCCGCGCCCGCTTCGGCGCCTCGGGCCGGCGAGGCGATCGGGATGGACATCGCGAGCACGACGCCCGCCAGCGTCGCATGCACGCCGGACTTGAGCACCGCCACCCACAGCGCCAGTCCCACCAGCAGGTAGGGGCCGCGGCGCACCACGCCCCGCTGGTGGAGCAGCGCGAGCACGCCGGTCAGCACGGCGGCCGTGACGAGCGCCGGCACCGAGAGCGACTCCGAGTAGAAGAGCGCGATGATCACGATGGCGCCCAGGTCGTCGAAGATCGCCACCGACAGCAGGAACGCCTTGAGCGCCGTGGGCACGCGGTCCCCCAGCAGCGCCAGCACCCCCAGCGCGAACGCGATGTCGGTGGCGGCGGGAATGGCCCAGCCGCGCACGGCCGCCGGGTCGCCGCCGTTGAACGCGAGATAGAGCAGCGCCGGCGCCACCATGCCGCCGAGGGCCGCGAAGGCCGGCAGCGCCGCTTTGCGCGGCGAGGACAGGTGGCCCTCGAGCACCTCGCGCTT
>CAZMQP010000330.1:629-3408 GCA_964568385.1 uncultured bacterium | reverse complement strand
TCGGCGCTGCTCGTCGCCTCGGACGACGCCGTGCGCCGCCACGGCCTCGTGCCGCTCGGGCGCGTCGTGTCGTACGCCGTCGCCGGGGTCGATCCGGCGCTCATGGGCATCGGACCGGTCGCCGCGGTGCCGCCCGCGCTCGCGCGCGCCGCGCTCGCGCTGCGCGACCTCGACCGCATCGAGCTCAACGAGGCGTTCGCCTCGCAGGTGGTGGCGGTCGTGCGCGGACTCGGCCTGCCCGAGGACCGCACCAACGTGAACGGCGGCGCCATCGCGCTCGGGCATCCGCTCGGGGCGAGCGGGGCGCGCCTCGTGGGGACGCTGCTGCGCGAGCTGGCCCGCAGCGGCGGACGTCACGGCCTGGCGACGCTGTGCGTCGGCGGCGGCATGGGCGCGGCGATGGTGGTGGAGCGCGCCGGCTGAGCGTGCGCGGTCAGGGCGCGGCGCGCGGCGCCGCGATCAGCTGCTCGAGGGTGGCCACCAGCTCGTCGTACTGGAGCGCGCAGCGCCGGTGCCGCGGGTCGTCGCCCGGGTGGTACTCCCCGCCGGTGTGCACCCAGCGCACGATGCCGTCGCGGTCGAGCAGGAACGACACGCTCGTCCAGTTGCGCTCGGGGTGCCCGTCGAGCCACCAGCGGCTCAGCGTGCTCCAGCGCTCGTCCACCGCGATGGGGCCCGACCAGCCGAGGCGCCGCGCGAGCCGCAGGATGCGGGCGTCGGGCACCGGCCGCATCGGCTTGGGGTGGAAGACGCCGATGATCCGGAGCTCGTCGCGGCCGAAGCGCTGCTGCAGCTTCTCGAGTTCCGGCAGCGTGCCCTCGCAGTAGTGGCACTCCTCGGTGAACCAGCGCAGCAGCACGAGCCGGCCGCGCAGCGCCTCGGGCGCCAGCGGGCGTGTGCGCAGCCAGCGGTCGAAGCTCCAGGCGCGACCGGGCCGGCCGAGCACGTCGGCGGGCGAGTCCGCGTCGGCGGGGCTCCGCGGGACGGCCACGGCGGGCGCGGCGGCGAGGGCGCCGAGCAGGGCGAGCAGGAGTGGTATGCGCCTCATCGCCACCCAAGGTAAGGTGCGGACCCATCGGTCACAACCGGTTCATCCCGCCCCCTCGCAAGGAGGATCCATGTTCCGTTCGTCCCGCTTCGCGCGCGCCTGTGCACCGGCGCTGCTCACGACCCTGATGCTGTCCGTGCTGGCCCTGACGGCCTCGGCCGAAGTGCCCAAGTCGCTCGACCACCGCGATCCCAAGGCCCCGTGCTTCCGCTGGCCCGCCGTGGACTACGACGGCGACGGCGTCTACGACCGGCTCGACTACTGCCCCGACACGCCCAAGGGCTGCATCGTGGACGAGCGCGGCTGCTCGACCGACGCCGACGGCGACGGCGTGTGCGACGGCGTGGACCAGTGCGCCAACACGCCCGCCGGCTCCGAGGTGGACGACAAGGGCTGTTCCGCCGCGCAGCGCGGCGCCGCCAGCGCCGTGCAGCAGACCAAGCCCGCGGCGCCCGTGCCCGCGCGCGCGTCCACGCCGCCGCCGCCGGCGCCGACCCCGGCGCCGAGCAAGCCGGTGACCGAGACCGAGCGCCAGCTCGTCGCGGGCGGCCGCGTGCGCCTGGAGAACGTCTACTTCGAGACCGGCAGCGCCAATCTGCTCGCCGAGTCCGAGGCCTCGCTCGATGAGGCCGGCGCGGTGCTCGAGAAGTTCGTGGACCTGCGGATCGAGGTGCAGGGCCACACCGACACGCGCGGTTCGGCGGCGTTCAACCAGCGCCTGTCGCAGGAGCGCGCCGAGTCGGTGCGCAGCTACCTGCTGTCCAAGTTCAAGCTGCGCGGCGAGAACCTGGTCGCCAAGGGCTACGGCGAGACGCAGCCGGAGACCGAGGAGCGCAACGACGAGGAGCGGCTGCGCAACCGCCGCGTGGTTCTGAGCGTGCTGAATCCCGAGGTGCTGCCCAGGAACGTGAAGGTCGAGGGGCAGTAACCGCCCGCGCGGCCCGTCCGACGGCGAACACGGCGCCGGTCCCTCACGGGGCCGGCGCCGTCGTCTCGAGCGGCGGCGCTCAGGCGGGCCGACGCGCCGCGGCGGGGGGCGACGCACCGCCCATGCCCCAGCGGCCGAGCACGGTCTCGGCCACGAGCAGCGCCAGTGCCAGGATCACGAACCACGGCCACAGCTCGCGCCCGAAGCGCGCTTCGCGCACGCGGCGCGCGAAGTCGGCGCCCGGCTGCAGCACGGTGGCGCGGCCGGCCGGGAAGGCGGCCAGCAGTTCGCGTTCGTCGAAGGCGGCGAGCCGGGACTCGCGCGGGTCGGCGTTGACCGCGACGCTGCCGCGCAGCCGGCCGCCGGCGAGCACGCGGTAGAGCCCGGGCTGCTCGAGCGGCGCCGACACGGCGCGCGTCGCGCCGCCCTCGGCGCGCAGCTCCACCGCGATGTCGCGGCCGTCCTCGGCGACGATGCGCCAGTCCCCCGTGCGCGCGGGCGCACGCCAGCGCTCGCCGGGGGTGAGCGAGGCGGCGGCGGTGCCGCGTCCGAGCACGCGGGCGGCCTGGTGCACGAGCGGCAGGAACGCGCCGCTCACCGCGAGGTCGCCGCTCGCCGCGTCGAGCGGCGTGGCCAGCATCAGCACCTGGTCCCCTTCGACGAGGGCCGGCCGCTCGCCGTGAGCATCCAGATGGACTCCGTCTTCGCGATCCCCTCGGACATCGAGGACGTCGAGGCGCCGGCCGAGGCCCTGTCCCGCGTCCTCCCGCTCGGCCGGGTCGAGATCCACCGCAAGAACTCGA
>CAZMQP010000330.1:0-619 GCA_964568385.1 uncultured bacterium | reverse complement strand
GGTCCCCTTCGACGAGGGCCGGCCGCTCGCGGTCGTGCTCGAGCAGCACGCGGCCGGGCGACTCGATGCGGCGCGTGCGCAGGATGCGCGCGGTCGAGAGGGCCTCGCCCGGACGCGCCGGGAAGCCGTCGAGCACGGCGTGACCGGCGACGCGGCGGGTCAGCCGCCACGCCGCCTGCGCCGCCGCGGGCTCGAGCGGACCGAGGCGCCCCACGCCGAGTTCGGCGAGCAACGACGCGTTCCACCATGCGGGATCCGCCTGGGCGCCGGGCGCCAGCAGCACGCCGCCGCCGCCGCGATGGAAGTCGAGCACCGACTGCGTCTCGGCCGGCCCGAGCCGGACGACGTCGCCGATCACGATGGCGTCGGCCTCGCCGGTGCGGGCGGTGAGTCCGGCGGCGTCCACGGCGCGCACTTCGAGGCCGCTGGCCGGCGCGCCCGCCTCGAGCGCGAGCCGCAGCGGCGAGGGCGGTCCGTCCTCGCGCAGCAGCAGGCGCAGCGCGCCGGCGCGGCCGGAGGCGAACACGCGGCGGTCGTCGAGCGGCAGCACGTCGGCGGGCAGCAGCACCATGCCGCCCGCCTCGGGCAGCGCCGAGAGCGGCAGCAGGGTCGAGCCCTC
>CAZMQP010000329.1:0-3423 GCA_964568385.1 uncultured bacterium | reverse complement strand
TCGGCCTGCCGCCGATCGTGGTGATCAACAAGATCGACCGCAAGGACGCGCGCCCCAAGGAGGTGCTCGACGAGGTCTACGAGCTGTTCATCGACCTCGACGCCAGCGCCCAGCAGCTCGACTTCCCGGTGCTCTACACCATCGCGCGCGACGGCATCTGCCGGCTGACGCCCGACGGCGAGGATCACGACCTGCGCCCGCTGTTCGACGAGATCATGAAGAGCATCCCGGCGCCGACGTACGACACGACCAGCCCGCTGCAGATGCTGGTGCTCAACCTCGGCTACTCCGACTACGTCGGACGGCTCGCCATCGGCCGCATCTTCAACGGCCACCTGCGCACGCGGCAGGACGTGATGCTGGTGCGGCGCGACGGCACCCAGGTCCGCTCGCGCGTGACCAACCTTTACGTGTACGAGGGGCTCGAGCGCGTCGAGGTGCAGGAGGCCGGCCCCGGCGACATCGTGGCGCTCGCGGGGTTCGAGGAGGTCCACATCGGCGAGACGGTGACCGATCCCGAGGACCCGCGCCCGCTGCAGAGCGTCACGGTGGACGAGCCGACCGTGACCATGGTGTTCGGCGTCAACAACTCGCCGTTCGCCGGGCAGGAGGGCAAGTACGTCACCTCGCGCAATCTCAAGGAGCGCCTCGAGAAGGAACTGCTCACCAACGTCAGCATCCGCGTCACGCCGGGCGACACGCCGGACGTGTTCCAGGTGGCCGGACGCGGGGAGCTGCAGATGGCGATCCTGATCGAGATGATGCGGCGCGAGGGCTTTGAGCTCGCGGTGAGCAAGCCCGAGGTCATCACCCGCACGATCGATGGCGTCCGGCACGAGCCGATGGAACGGCTCGTGATCGACTGCCCCGAGGAATTCGTCGGCGTCGTGACGCAGAAGATCGGCGGCCGCAAGGGCCGCATGACCAACATGGTCAATCACGGCACCGGCCGCGTCCGGCTCGAGTTCCGCATCCCGTCGCGCGGGCTCATCGGGTTCCGCAGCCAGTTCCTCACCGACACGCGCGGCACCGGGCTGCTGAATCATCTGTTCGACGGCTACGAGCCGTGGCAGGGGGACATCCCGCACCGCATGACCGGCGCCTTGGTCGCGGACCGTGCCGGCAAGACCACCGGCTACGCCATCGAGCACGTGCAGGACCGCGGCACGATCTTCGTCGAGCCGGGCGAGCGCGTGTACGAGGGCATGGTGATCGGCGAGAACGCCCGCGAGCAGGACATGGACGTCAACATCGTCAAGGAGAAGAAGCTGACCAACATGCGGTCACAGGGGGAGGACGGCATCCGGCTGGTGCCGGTGCACCGCATGTCGCTCGAGCAGGCGCTCGAGTGGGTCCGCGAGGACGAACTGCTGGAGGTCACCCCGACGGGCCTGCGCATCCGCAAGCGGGTTCTGCAGGCCAACCTGCGGCCGCGCTACTGGCAGACGCAGGCCAGCTAGGCCCGCCTGGCCCCTTTGGGGCCTCAAGTCCCCGCCATTCCGGCCGATGACGCCGGGAGCCCCGGAGCCGCCCGGGGCGCCCTGGCCATGGCGACCTATTCCTCCCATCCCGATCCGCTGCCTCCCGTTCGGCCCGCGCCCGCCGCGGACGACGACGGCGCCGGGCTGCGTGCCGCGAGCCTCCTGCTCGCCCCGGGCGAGGCCTCGCAACGCGAGAGCCGCCGCATCCTCGCCGGCGCGTCGCTGCTGTTGCTGGCCGGCATCATCGGCGTGAACGTGGCCGTCTACCGCGACCTGCACGAGCGCGTGGAGCGGCAGGGCTGGGCCCGCATCGAGGAGGCGGCCGACCTGGCGCGCGACGAGATCGTGCGCTTCGCCGTCGGCGTGCGCCGGACGAGCGAGAGCCTGCTTCAGGACCCGGAGACGCGCAGTGCCCTGCTCGATGCGGTCGTCGGCGGGGGGCCCTCCGCCGACCGTCGCGAGTGGACGCTGCTCGCGCGCGGCGCGGACCATTTCGGATTCGAGAGCGTCGAACTGCTCGCCCCCTCGGGCACCACGGTGCTGTCGCACCATCGCTGCCGCTGCCTGTCGCGGCGGGAGCGAGCGCAGTTGGTGGCGCGCGCGCGCGTCATGGGTGAACCGGTCCTCGCCGACCCCGGCGTCGGCGAACTCGTGTACGCCCTCCCCATCGGACCCGATGCCGCCGGGACCTCGGGCGTCCTGCTGGTGCACGACCACAACGCGCAGCTGGAGGACGCGCTCGAGCGCCAGTGGCGGTCGCTCGGGAAGAGCGCCGGCGCCTACCTGGTGCGCGCCGAGGGCGACCGGGCGGTGGTGCTCACCGACTTCCGGCGGGGCACCGGCATGCCCAAGCGGAGCCAGGCGAGCCTCGCCTCGCCCGACGCGCTCAGCCCGGCCATGGCGGCCACGGGTGTGGAGTCGCGGGCCGAGGTCACCAACGCCGAAGGGGAGGCGGCCTGGGCCGTCACGCGCGCCCTGCCCGAGCTGGGCTGGGGGCTCGTGGCGCAGGTGGACCGCGCCGAGGTGCTCGCCGAACTGCACAGCGCCCGCCAGGGGCTGCTGCTCATGAACCTGCTGCTGGCCGTGATCCTGGCCGGCAGCGGACTGCTGTGGTGGCGCTTCTACCGCGACGGGCTCGCGCGCCATGGGGCGGCGCTCACCGAGCGGCACGCCCGCCGCCTGCAGTCGGTCTTCGACACCGCGTTCGACGCCATCGTCAGTTTCGAGCCCGAGGGGCGGCTGCGGGCCGTCAACCGGGCCGCCGAACGGCTGCTGGGCCGTCCGGCCGAGCAGCTCGATGGGGAGCCGATCGAGCGCCACATCGATTTCGGCGGCGGCGGCCGGCTGCCCGCTCCCGGGACCGTCGGACTCGGCCACGTGCGTCCCGCGGGTCTCGACCCCATCCCCGTCGAGTTCTCGATCGGGACGGCCGGCGAGGGCGACCACGCCGTGTACACCGCCATCGTGCGCGACATCCGCGAGCGCCTCGTGGCCGAACAGCGGCTGCGCGCGTTCGCCGAGGGACTCGAGGTGGCCAACCGGCGGCTCGAGGAGGCGAACGCCCAACTGGAAGGGGCCTCGCGCCTGAAGAGCGAGTTCCTCGCCAACACCTCGCACGAACTGCGCACGCCGCTCAACGGCATGATCGGGTTCCTGCAGCTCGTGCTCGACGACATGTGCGACTCGCCCGAGGAGGAGCGCGAGTTCATCAAGCAGGCGCTGCAGTGCTCACGGCATCTGCTCGGCCTCATCAACGACGTGCTCGACATCGCCAAGATCGAGTCGGGACGGCTCCAGCTGGAGTCCGACCGCATCGACACGCAGCAGCTGTTCGGGGAGGTCTACACCCTCACCCACGTGCAGGCCGCGCAGAAGGGCATCGCGCTGGACTTCGACGCGCAGGTGGATGACGGGCTGCACGCCCGCGGGGACTACGGCAAGG
>CAZMQP010000328.1:0-3426 GCA_964568385.1 uncultured bacterium | reverse complement strand
GAGGCGCGCTGCGTCGTGCTCGCCGCCGACCTGCCGCTCGTCACTCCCGAACTGCTCGAGGCGCTCGAACGCGCCCGGCAAGGTGCGCCCGCCTCGGTGGCGGTGGTGGCGGGCGTGACGCAGCCCATGGCCCTCTGGCTCGGCGCCGAGGGCATGAAGTCGCTGGTGCGGCGAGCGGCGGCGGGGGAGGAGTCGCTGGCGCGGGCGCTCGAGGACTTCGGCGCGCGCCTCGTGCCGGCCGCGAGCCTGCCGGGCGGTGAGGCCGCCTTCCTCGATGTGGACACCCCCGACGACCTGGCCGAGGTCGAGCGCCGCCTCGCGGAGCGCGCCTCGTGAGCCGCCTCGGTGTCGGGCCCCATGGCGCCACGTTCGGCGGCGTCGCGCTGTCCGACGTGCTCCCGGCCCTGCGCGCACGCGAGCCCGGCGCGCGCGCGTGCTGGCTCTACGATGCCGGCGAACTCGACGCGCGCACCGAGCGGCTGGTGCGCGCGTTCGCCCCGCTCGCCCCGCGCATCGCCTACGCGCTCAAGGCCAACGCCCTGCCGGCGCTGACGCGGCGGCTCGCGGCGGCGGGGCTGCACGCGGACGCGGGTTCGCTGGGGGAACTCGAGGCGGCGCGCCGCGCGGGCTTCGCGCCCGGCGCGCGCACGCTCTCGGGCAACGGCCGCACGCCGGAGGAGGCGGCTTGGGTCGCGGCCCACGGCGTGGCCGCGGTGAGCGCCGACAGCCCGGCCGAACTCGATCTGCTGCAGACCGCGATGGCCGGCTCCGGGCGCCCGCTGCACGTGGCACTGCGCATCAATCCCGGCATCGCCACCGAGACGCACGCCCACGTCTCGACCGGGCACGCGGCCTCCAAGTTCGGCATGGCCCCCGCCGAGGCGCTCGAGACGTGGGCGGCGCGCGCGCGCTGGCCGCTGCTGCGCGTGGACGGCGTGCACGTGCACATCGGCTCGCAACTGCTCGACCGCCGGCCGCTGCTGTCGGCCGCGCGCGACGCCCTCGCGCTCGCCGAGGCCAGCGCCGCCCGCGGGGCGCCGCTCGCGTGGATCAACCTGGGGGGCGGCTTCGGGCACGACCACACGGACGCGGGCTCGACCGGCTTCGACCTCGAGGCGCACGGCCGCGACCTCGCGGGGATCGCCGCCGGCCGCGGCTTCGCCTGGGGGCTCGAGCCGGGACGCTGGCTCGTCGCGGCGGCGGGCGTGCTGGTGGCCGAGGTGCTGCGCGTCAAGCGGCGCCGCGACGCCGACGGCGAGCGCCGCCTCGTCGTGCTCGCCGCCGGCATGAACGACCTGCTGCGCCCGGCGCTCTACGGCGCGCTGCACCGGATCGAGCCCGTGTCGCCGCGGCCCGGGCCCAGCGAGGCGGCCGTGGTCGTGGGTCCGGTGTGCGAGAGCGGGGACACGTTCCTCGCCGACGCGTGGCTGCCGCCGGTCGAGGCCGGCGATGTCGTGGTGATCCACGATGCCGGCGCCTACGGGGCGGTCATGGCCTCCAACTACAACGGCCGCGGCCGGCTCGCCGAACTGCTGGCCGAGTCCGGCACGCTTCGCCGCGTCCGCCGGGGCGAGTCGCCCGCGGACCTGCAGGCCCGCGACTGCGACGACCCGCTCGGCGGCGGGAGCCTAGAGCGATAGGCGCGGGCGGCCCGCCACCAGCAGCACGGCGGGCGACGAACCGAGATTGGAGTAGGCGTGCCGCTGGTGCGCGCGGAAGTGGAGGGCGTCGCCCTCGCGAAGCACGTGCGACTTCCCGTCGATCCTGAGTTCGGCCACGCCGCTGATGGCGGTCACCCACTCCTCGCCCTCGTGGTGATGGAAGAGCTGGGGCTCGCGCGCGACCGGCAGGGTGAACAGATGCAGGCTCAGCGAGGCGTCCCGCGTCGGGTCGGTGAGGGACTCGATCCGCACGCCGCCCCACTGGACCGCGTGCGGGGAGCGCTCCGAGGCGCGGTGCAGCGTGACATCGGGCAGTTCCCGCGGCTCGACCAGTTCGGCGGGGCGCAGGCCGAGGGCGTGCGCGATGCGGCCGAGGGCCCCGATCGTGGGCGAGGCCTTGCCGCGTTCGATCTCGGAGACGTGCGTGGCCGAGATGCCGCCCTTCTGCTCGAGGTCCTTGAGCGTCATGCCGAGCGCGACCCGCAGCATCTTGATGCGCTGTCCGAGCACGGCGGGGGAGTGGTCGCGGATCACGGCGGTGGGCGTCGGAGCGGGTTCGGGGCGCCGGGTCATCGGACGATCTCCAGTTCGCGCGTGCAGATGAGCAGCAGTTCGGCCGCGGCGTCGCCGGCTCGCAGGCTGAGGGCGTCGGGTCTCGAGACCTGCAGGGTATCCCGCTCGGACAGGCTCCAGGCGCGCTCCCCGAGCTTCACGGTGAGCGCCCCCTTCTGAAGATGCACGATGATGTCGCGCTGCAGATCGGATTCCGGCAGGTTCAGCGTGCCGCTCGCCTTGAGGCGGATGCGGTAGGGGAAGAGCGCGCTCCCCGGGATGCCGGGCGAGAGCAGCTGGCGGTCCGCCGAGCGGCCGCCGGCGCGCTCCGCCGCCGCATCGCGGACCACGTGCCCCACGTCGGAGCGCTCCTCGAGCTCGATGAAGTAGCTGGCGTCGCGGTCGAGCGCGCGTGCGATGCGCAGCAATGCCCCCACGGTGGGCGAGGTCCGGCCGCGCTCGATCTCGGAGAGGTGCGTTGCCGAAAGGCCCGCGATCTCCTCGACCTGCTTGAGCGTCATGCGACGCTCGGTGCGCAATCCGCGGATGCGGCGCCCGAGTTCGTCCAGGTCCACGATCGTCGACATGGTGACCCTTGATCTTGGCGCTTTCGAGTCACGCCGAACTGGAGACCGAGGGGCGGTCGACCGGAGAGGTGCGCCGCTCACCGATCCCCATCGGAGAACGACCGCATCGAGGTGGCCGGGGTGAGCGGAAACGATTCCCGGAACCGGAAACGCGCCCCGCATCCCGAAGCAGGCGCGACCGTGACACAGTCGGCGGAAGGGGGTCAAGCCCAAGTGCCGCTTTGCCCGCCGAGCGACGGGCGCGGCTTGACACTCGCCGACGGGCGCGGCGAGACTGCCCGGCCGGTCCCAAGAGGGGGTCGCCGCCACGCCCGCCGCACGCGAGGCACCTCCGGAACCGGACGGTCCGTCCCCATTCGCCCTCCGGCATCCCGCTCCCGCCGCCGCCCGCTCGGTCCCCGCGCGCCCCGGCCCCGAGCGGGGACCGGCGGCCCTGTCCACACCCGAGCGTGACGAGGTGGCGTGTGCTGCAACTGGTCTGCATCAAGCAGGTCGCGGATACCGAGACCCGCGTGAAGGTCGCCGCCGACGGCCGAACGCTCGATCCGGCGGGTGTCACGTGGATCCTGAACCCCTACGACGAGTTCGCGGTCGAAGGCGCCCTGCGGCTCAAGGAACAGCTCGGC
>CAZMQP010000327.1:0-3434 GCA_964568385.1 uncultured bacterium | reverse complement strand
AGACGCTCGATGCGCGCTTCGTGATCAGTGGTGTCGGCGCGCTCAACGTGCCCACCAACGGCCGATTCGACATGGAACCGATGACCATGAAGATGGTCGGCGTGTCGCAGCGCGTGCCGCTCTTCGGAGCGAACCGCCTGCGCCGCGGCGCCGCGAGAGCGGCCGCGGGCGCCGAGGAGGCGGGCCTCGAGTCGGCGAACTTCGAGCTCTTCTCCATGGCGTGGGGCGCCTACTCGGACGCCTACCACGCGGCCCGGCTCGTCTCGGCGAGCCGCACGCACGAGACCGAGATGGATCGGTTGGTGCACGCGGCCCGCGCCCGCTACCAGAGCGGCCGCGGCCGGCTCGACGACGTGCTGCGCGCCGAGGCCGAGCAGGCGAGGACGCTCGCGGACCGCGCGGCCCACGAGGGCGAGTGGCTGGGCGCCCAGGCCAGGCTCGCCGCCTTGATGGGCCGCGAGTCGGCGCGGCTCCCGGACTCGCTCGAGGCGCCTCCTGATGCAGCATCGCTTCCGGACCTGGCGTCGACCCTTGCGGCCATCGGCGAGGAGCATCCCATGCTGCTGGAGCTGCGCACGCGGCGCGACGGTCATCGCCTGTCCGCGCGCGCGGCGCGCCGCATGGCGTGGCCCGATCTGCAGCTCGGCGTCTCCTACGGCACGCGAGAGCCGATCATGGGAGCCGCGCAGGACGACATGTGGTCCGTCATGCTCGGGTTCATGGTTCCGCTCTTCGCCGGACAGCGCGAGTTCTCCGAAGCCGCCGAGATGGAGGCGATGGCGCGAGCCGCCGAGGCCGAGCTGAAGGCGGCGACGCTCGAGTTGCAGCAGCAGGCGCGCACGCTGCACGCACGCGCGCACGCGAGCGCCCGCATGGTGTCGCTGCTCGCCGACACGGTCGTCGCCACCCAGCGCCGCGCCGTCGCCGCCTCGTGGGGCGCCTATCAGGCGGGCGGCGCCGACCTGTGGCGCGTGTTCGAGGCTGCCCACGCGCTCTACGGCGAGGAGATCGCGCTGATCCGCGCCCGGCAGGATCTGGCGCGCGCCGAGGCCGGCCTGCTCGCCGTCACCGCACGCGCCGAACTGTTCGGACTCGCACTGCCCCCGATCGAGAGGAGCGGACCATGAACCGGGAGGATGACCGCATGCCACCCACGGCCGAGGCGCCACCCGAGCGTGCCGACGCCCACCAGCCGCCGCCCGGTGCGCGTACGATGAACCGGCTCCGTCTGGCGCTGCTGGCGTTCCTCGTGGTGCTCGCCGCGGTCAGCATCGGCAGCTACGTGCTGTCCGATCGGCCGGCGCGCGAGTCGAAGGCGGCGGCCGGGAACGTCGTGTACCACTGCCCGATGCATCCCACGTACACGTCCGACAGGCCGGGCGAGTGCCCGATCTGCCACATGTCCCTCGAACCGATCGAGGCCGCCCCGGCGAGCGGCGCCTCGGCGGGCTCGGGTGATGTGGCGGGACTGACGAGCGTGCAGATCACGCCGGAGCGCATCCAGCTGATCGGCGTGCGCACCGCCCTCGTGGAGCGAGGCGCGAGTGGCGGATCACTCGACCTGGTGGGCTTCGTGGCGCCCGATGAGTCGCGGCTCCGCCGGGTGCAGATCCGCGCCTCGGGCTGGGTGCACGAGCTGTTCGTCAACGAGACCGGCGTGCGGGTGGCCGCGGGCCAGCCGCTGATGTCGATCTACAGCCCCGAGCTGTTCCAGAGCGAACAGGAGTACCTGATCCAGAGGCAGGGACCGGCTGCGGGCGCGGAGGCGGCCGCCGAGCGGTTGCGGCTGCTCGGCATCCCCGACGAGGAGATCCGGCGGCTCGACCGAGAGGGTAGGGCGACCACGCAGCTCACGCTGCGCTCGCCGGTCGGGGGCACGGTGCTCGAACGCGGCGTGGTCCAGGGCCAGTACGTGGGCGCCGACACGCCGCTGCTCACCGTGGCCGACCTCTCACGCGTGTGGGTGGTGGCCGACGTGCACGAGATGGACATGTCGCGCGTGCGCGTCGGCGATGCCGCGCGCTTCACCACCGAGGGCCTGCCCGGCCGCAGCTTCGAGGGCCGGGTCGAGTTCGTGTACCCGACGGTCTCCAGCGAGACGCGCACGCTCAAGGCGCGGCTCGCGCTCGCCAACCGGGACGGCGTGCTGCGCCCCGGGATCTACGGGCGGGTGAGCGTTTCGGCCCGCGGCGCCAGCACGCTGTCGGTGCCCGCCGAGGCGGTGATCCGGACCGGCGAACACTCCTACGTGTTCCTCGCGCATGAAGGCGGTCGCTTCGAGCCGCGCATGGTGTGGACGGGCATGGGCCAGGGCGATCGCGTTCAGATCCTGAAGGGCCTGGCCGAAGGCGACACGGTCGTCGCGAGCGCCGCGTTCCTGATCGACTCCGAGAGCCGATTGAAGGCCGCCATCGCCGGCATGGGCGGCGCTCCCGGGGCCGGGCACGTTCATGGGAGCGCGCCATGATCGGGCGCCTGATCGAGTACTGCGCCACCCACCGGGCGATCGTCTTCATCTTCACCGCCTTCGTCGTCGCCGGCTCGGTGTTCGCCGTGAGGAACGTGCCGCTCGACGCGATCCCCGACCTTTCGGATCCGCAGGTGATCGTGTTCACCGAGTGGATGGGGCGCAGCCCCGACCTGGTCGAGGACCAGGTCACCTACCCGATCGTCTCGGCGCTCCTGGGTGCGCCCAAGGTGCAGGCGGTGCGCGGGCAGTCGATGTTCGGCATGAGCTTCATCTACGTGATCTTCGAGGAGGGCACCGACCTCTATTGGGCCCGCAGCCGCGTGCTCGAGTCCATGAGCAGCATCCGCTCGCGGCTGCCGCAGGGGGTCAACCCCGTGCTCGGCCCCGACGCCACGTCGGTCGGCTGGGTGTTCCAGTACGCCCTCATCGACAAGTCGGGCCAGCACGACCTGTCGCAGCTGCGCACGTTCCAGGACTTCAATCTCCGCTACGCGCTGGCGAGCGTGGCGGGTGTGGCCGAGGTGGCGTCGGTCGGCGGCTACCAGAAGCAGTACCAGGTCGAGGTCGATCCGCAGAAGCTGCATGCCTACGGGCTCGCGCTCTCCGACGTGACGAGCGCCATCCGGCGCAGCAACTCCGACGTGGGCGGCCGCGTGATCGAGATGTCGGGCCGGGAGTACTTCGTGCGCGGCCGCGGCTACGTCGAGAACCTCGAGGACCTGCGCCAGGTGTCGCTCGGCGTGGACCGCCGCACGGGCACGCCGATCCGCGTCGGCGATGTGGGACGGGTGTCCTTCGGACCCGACATCCGCCGCGGCGTCTCGGAGCTGGACGGCGAGGGCGAGGCCGTGGGCGGCACCATCGTGATGCGCCACGGGGAGAATGCCCTGCACGTGATCGGGCGCGTGAAGCAGCGCATCGCCGAACTGCGTCCCACGTTCCCGCCCGGCGTCGAACTGAAGGT
>CAZMQP010000326.1:0-3437 GCA_964568385.1 uncultured bacterium | reverse complement strand
GGCCGGGCGAAGTGGCGGCGGCCGCCTGCGGCACGCCCGCCGGCTGTCCCGCCGCGGCCACCGCGCGCGCGCTGCTCGCCCGCGGCGACTCGGCCGAGGCGATGACGCTGCTGCAGCGCTGGACCGCCGGGGATGCGCGGGTCGCCGGCACGCGGCCGCGCACGAGCGGCGACTGGCTCGCGGCCGCCTCGCTCGCCTACGCGGCCGGACGCGCCGACCTGGGGACGCGGTACGCCGACCGCGCCGTCGAGGCGGCCGGCGACTCCGCCGCGCTCGCCTGGCCGCTCCTGCCGTGGTGCTACCCGCCGGCGTTCGAGCCGCTGGTGCGGCCGCACCTCGTGGACTCGCTCGGGATGGACGCGGCCCTCGTCTGGGCGCTGATGCGCCAGGAGAGCCGGTTCGACCCGCGCGCCCGCTCGGTGAGCCACGCGCTCGGCCTGACGCAGCTGCTGCTGCCCACCGCCGGTGATGTCGCCCGCTGGCTGCGAGATCCGCCGCCCACCGAGGAGCGGCTGTTCGACCCGGCCATCGGCGCGCGCTACGGCATGCGCTACCTGGCGCACCTGCTCGGCCGCTTCGACCGGCGCGTGGCGGTGGCGCTGACCACGTACAACGCGGGGCCGGGCACGCTGCGCGCCGACTGGCGGGCGTTGCTCGAGCGCGGCGGCGAGGCGCTGTTCGCCGAGTTCGCCTCGAACGCCGACTCGCAGGACTACACGCGCCGCATCCTCGGATTCCGGCAGGCCTACCGCGAACTCGCCCCGCGCGAGGGACGCTGAGGCGCCGGCCGCCCGCCGCGTGCCGCGGCGCGCCGGGTCCACTACTGTGGGCGCCGTGACCGCCTCCCTCCACGACCCGCTCGAGCCGCTCCGGCGCCCGCAATGGCGGACCGAGTTCCGCCGCAAGCTCGTGCACCTGTCCTTCCTCGTGCTGCCGCTCGAACTCCTGCACGAGTGGCTGCCGTGGCCGCGCGGCGCCGCCCAGTTCCGGCTGCTGCTGCTGGCGCTCGTGGCCGGCGCCGTCGCGTTGGACCTGCTGCGGCTGCACGAGTCGCGGGTCCGCCGTTTCTTCGGCCGCTTCTTCGGGGAGATGATCCGCGAGCACGAGCAGTTCGGGCTGCTCGGCTCGACCTACCTGCTGCTGGCGGCGCTGCTCGCCATCGAGATCTTCCCGGCACCGCTGGCGGCGGCGGCACTCGGGTTCACGGTGCTCGGCGACGCCTTCGGGGCGCTGGTCGGCCGCGCCTACGGCCGCACGCGCTTCTTCCGCAAGTCGCTGGAGGGCGCGCTCGGCTGCTTCGCCGCGTGCGTGGCGTGGTCGGCCTACCTGGTGCTGGTGACCGGGCTGACCTGGCCGGTGGTGCTGACCGGGGCGGTCGTCGCCACGCTGGTCGAGGTGCTGCCCATCCCGCTCGACGACAACCTCGGGATCACGCTGGCCGCGGGCTACGCCATGCGGCTCCTGATTCCCTGAAACCGGAATTCGGGCCCAAGCCCGGCGGGGGGGCGGCCGATAATGGGCGCATGCGCCCTCCACGCCCCCGGCCCCAGCCGGCCCTCGATCTCGAGACCGCCCGCGCGCTGCTCTCGCGCGGCGACCGCGTCAGCGCGCTCGAGATGCTCGAGGGGCTGCTGAGCGGCGAGACGCGCCGTGACATGCGCGAGCAGGTCGCCTCGCTGCTGCTGGAGTGCTCGCTCGGCTTCGACCTCGCCAACGACCCAGCCCGCGCCCTGCGCGCGCTCGAGATCGCGGCGCAGGTGGTGGAGTGGGCCGACGTGCACGCCCGCCGCGGCATGCTGCTGGCGCAGGCCGGCCGCCTTGCCGAGGCGATCGAGGCCTACGACCGCGCGCTCGTCATCAATCCGCGATTCCGCGGCGCCGCCGTCGAACGCGCCCTGCTCGACGCCCGCGAGGGCCGCCTGGGCGAGGCGCTGGCGTCGCTGCGCGCGCTCGCGGCCGACAGCTCGCCGACGGAGCCGCGCGTGCTGGCCGAGGGGCTCGAGCACCTCGCCGCCGCCGACGTGGACCGCGCCGCGCCGCTGCTGCGGCGGGCCCTCGGCGCCACCGACACGTGGCTCGACGCGCAGCTGCACCACTACCAGCAGCTGTCGCAGGAGGGCGACCTCGTCACCGCGCTGCACGCGCTGCGCGCGGCGGTGGGCGAGCGGCCCGGCTACCCGGACCTGCACTACCTGCTCGGCGTGCACGAGTTGCAGCTGGGTGCGCTCGACGATGCGCTCGAATCGCTGGCGCGCGCGCTCGAGCTGCATCCCGACTACCACGCCGCCCGCATCGAGTTCGCGCGTGCGCTCGAGGCCAGCGGGGACACGCCGCAGGCGCTGGCGCAACTCGAGCTGGTGATCGCCGCGGCGCCCGGCCACACCGCCGCGAGCGCCCTGCACGAGCGCTGGATCGCGCGCTACCGCAACGTGCGACGGACGGCCGCGGGCGGCGACTAGGCCCGCTGCGCCGCCCCCGGCGTGGACGAAGCGTCAGGTTCTCGTGCGCTTGCTGCAAAGGGTCTTGACCCGACGGGGGGGAGGGGCGCAACCTGCGGCTCAGCAGGGCCCGGGTTCCACCAGCGGTCGACTTCGCAACACAGGGAGGAGCCACCCATGGCGAGAGGTACCGTCAAGTGGTTCAGCGACCAGAAGGGGTATGGGTTCATCACCCCCGAGGACCGCGAGGTCTCGGAGGTGTTCGTTCACTTCTCGGCCATCGAGAGCGGCGGATTCCGCACGCTCCAGGAAGGACAGACGGTCGAGTTCGAGTTGGTCAGCAGCACCCGCGGCTCGGAAGCCGCCCACGTCTTGAAGGTCTGATCTCGTTCCCGACCCCGGGCTCCCTGCGGCCCGACGCCGAGGCGTCGGGCCGCAGTGCTTTCCCGGACGCTTCCGCAGGGCCGATTTGCCCTCCTTAAAGATTGCTGTCTATCCTGCCCGCCATGATCGAATCCCTCCTGAAAGCCGTTTTCGGCTCCAAGCACGACCGCGAGATCAAGCGCGTCCAGCCCATCGTCGACGAGATCAACCGCCACTCCGCGGAGTGGGACGCCCTGCCCGACGAGCAGATCCAGGCCAAGACGCAGGAGTTCCGCGAGCGCCTGGCGTCCGGTCAGGACACCCTCGACGACCTGCTCCCCGAGGCCTTCGCGGCGGTCAAGCAGGCCTGCAAGCGCTTGTGCGGCAAGACCTGGGACGTCTGCGGCCAGCCGACCGAGTGGCAGATGGTGCCCTACGACGTCCAGCTGATGGGCGGCATCTTCCTGCACGAGGGCAAGATCGCCGAGATGGCCACCGGCGAGGGCAAGACCCTGGTGGCCACCATGCCGCTCTACCTGAACGCGCTGAGCGGCGAGGGCGCGCACCTGGTCACCGTGAACGACTACCTCGCCCGGCGCGACAGCGAGTGGATGGGGCGCATCTTCACGTTCCTCG
>CAZMQP010000325.1:0-3444 GCA_964568385.1 uncultured bacterium | reverse complement strand
GGGCAGCGACTCCATGTCGATCACCACGGGACGCGGGGGCGGCTGGTGCTTCGCCCACCATGCGGCCAGCGGTTCGCGGAACGCGAGCCCCGCGCCCAGGATGAGCACGAACACGGCGACCGGCGCGATCCGGCTCGGCAACGACGGGCGGGAGGTCATGCGGCGACGCTACGGGCGCCGGCTCCCCGCGACAAGGGGCGGCGGCCGGACCTGACGAAGCGCGGACGTCGGCCGCTCGGGCAGCCCCGCTGGCGGCCGCCGGAGCCCGCGGGCTAGCATCGCCGCCCACCCACCGCCGGAGGTACGCATGAGCTGGACTCCCCTCGTCGCACCCGCACAGGCCGATGCCGCGACGCAGGCCCTGTTCGAGCGCATCGCCGCACGCTCGAGCCGCGGCGCCGTGGCCCACTTCTGGCAGGCGCTGGCGCTGCCGCCCGGGCAGCTCGCCGCGGCCTTCGACGGCGCGCGCGCCGTCTCCGACGACCCCGCCCCGCTGACGGCGGCGCAGGTCGAGTCCATCGCCGTGGTGGTCTCGGCCACCAACGGCTGCGGCTACTGCGTCGCGCATCACGGACCCCGGCTCGCGCGCCTCGTCGGCGAGCCGCTGGCGCGCGCCATCGCGGCCGATTACCGCGAGGCCGACCTGCCCGCGCGCGACCGCGTGCTGCTCGATGCCGCGGTCGCGCTCACGTGCGAACCGGGCGAGCGCAAGCTCGAGGACATCGAGCGCCTGCGCGAGTATGGCTTCGACGACGCGGCGATCGTCCGCGCGACGGCGGTGGCGGCCTACTTCGCCTTCGCCAACCGCATCGCCTCGGCGCTCGGGCTCGGGCTCGAACCGGGCGTCGAGCCGTGGGCCTTCGGGGCGCAGCGCTGACCGCCCGCCGCGCGCGCATGCGCGAGGCGGGCGCCCCCGGGGGGACGCCCGCCTCGTCGTGAGCGGTTCACAGCGGGGTGCGGGCTACTTGCCGCCCTTGGCCTTGGTCGCCTCCATCGCGGCGTTCTGACGGGCCGTCCACGGCGGCGTCACCTTGTTCATGCGCGCGTAGACCACCGCCTGGCCCAGGTGCTCGTGCGAGTGGGCCGCCAGGATCATGAGCGCCATGCGCTTGGTGATGGTGTTGCCGAAGAAGTCCACCGTCTCCTCGAGCTGCGCGTCGCTCATGTGCTCCATCGCGTGCTTGGCGAAGTCGTACGAGTCCTTGAGCGCCTTCTGGACCTTGGCCTTGTCGGTCTCGGCGGTGTCGTACTTCATCATCGCGGCCTGGTCCATGGGGGCCTTGGCGCCCAGCAGCATGCTCGGGAACATGTAGTTCGCCTGCGCGATGTGCATGAGCACCTCGGACACCGAGCGGACGTCCTTGGTGGGCCGCCACGTGAACTTGTCGGCGGGCAGCGCGTCGGCGAGCTCCAACGCCTTCTCGCCCGCGTCCCACATCACCTTCCAGGCTTCACCGCGCATGCCCGGCATCGGGCCGTGCGAGTGCCCCTGCGCGCGGGCGATCGCCGGCAGAGCCAGGGCGCACGCCAGCATCAGGGCTGCGATTCGTCGGAACATGGATGACCTCCTTGGTGAGGGGACTTCACGGGGGCGGTGCCCCGCATTCGCATGGGGCCCCGGGGCCGGACGCGCGGGGTGACAACGGCGCGGGCGCCGTCCGCGTGACAGGGAGTCGGCGGTCGGCGCGCGGCGGGATCCCACGGGCTCGGGGCGCCGCCGACAGGCTACTGCGGGGCGGGCCCGGGCGCACCCCGCGTCAGGAGGCGGCCCGCCGGGCCTCGTCGTAGAGGCGCTCCAGCCCGGCCAGGTGCGCGGCCGGGTCGCCCACGCGGCGCACGCGCTCGCGCCCGGCCTCGCCCCACGCCCGTGCCGCGGGGTCGGTGAGCGCGCGCACGGTCAGGTCGGCGAATCCGGCCTCGTCGCCGGGATCGGCGAGCAGCCCGGTGCGGTCGTGCTCGACCAGTTCCGGCAGCGCACCGATGCGCGAGGCGACAACCGGCCGCGCGTCGAGCAGCGCCTCGGCGACGCTGTAGCCGAAGTGCTCCACGAACAGGCTCGGCGCCACCACGACGCTCGCATGCGCGCGCAGCGCCGCCAGTTCGGCCTCGCCGACATGCCCGAGCAGCCGCAGTCCCGGCACCGCCTGCGCGCGCAGCCAGCCCGTCAGCGGGCCGTCGCCCGCGACCAGCAGCGGCACCGGCGCGATGCGGCGCGCGATGGCGGGCAGCAGCCGAACGCCCTTCTCCACCGACAGCCGGCCGAGGAACAGCGCGTAGCGCTCGGGCGCCTCGGCCGGCCGGCCGGTGGGCGCGGGGGGCTCGACGCCGTGCGCCAGCACGCGGAGCCGGCGGGCGGCGACGCCGAAGCGCAGCGCCTCGTCGTGCACGAAGCGCGACGGGCACACCCACAGGCGCACGCCCGCGTAGGCGCGCCGCGCGTCGTGCAGGTAGGCCTCGGCCGCGCCCACGGCGCTCTTGAGGTGCGAGCCCTGCACGCAGCCGGTGCGCGCCGCCTGCCAGTGGCGGCCGCCGAGGCAGCGGCGGCACACCTGCCCGTGCGCGAACAGGATGCGGTTGGTGCACCACGGCTTGAAGTCGTGCAGTGTCATCACCACGGGCACGCCCGCCCGTGCGAGCGGGGCGAGGATGCTGGGCGTGAGGTGGCGGCTGGGCGCGTGCAGGTGCGCGATCTCGGGCCGCGCGCGCGCGATGACGCGCGCCATCGCGCGGGCCGCCGCGCCGGACCACATCGCCCGCGGCAGCAACGCGAGTTGGCGGAGCGCGGAGCCGCCCTCGCTGAAGTCGGCGGGGGGCGCGAACAGGTCGCGCGTCGGGCTCGGCAGGTCGCGGTCGCTGCGCGCGGCGAGATGCGACACCTCGTGGCCGGCGGCCGCGAGCCAGCGCGACTCGTCGAGGTAGGTGCGCTCGACGCCGCCCTTGAGCCAGTGGAACGCATTGACGAGCAGGACGCGCATGCGCGCCTCAGCCGCCCGTGTGCTCGAGCGGGAACGCCGCCAGCGCCACGCCGATGCCCGGCGAGGTCTCGTAGGCCAGCACCTCGCCCGGGGCGTCGAGCAACAGGAACCCGCGCATCACCTCGAGATGCCGCAGTCCGGCCTCGAGCCGGGCGCGCGCGGCAGCCGCGCGGTCGAGCCGCGCCAGGTCCGCCCAGGCGCCCGCCTGCAGCAGCTCGAGCACGTGCGCGTCGGTGGCGACGCCCTCGGGCACCACGCGGCGCAGGTTGAAGTCGTGCTCGCTGAACGACAGCGCGCCGCACACCACGAACGCGACGCGCTCGCTCCAGGCGTTGAGCGCGTGCCGCAGCGCCTCGCCCCAGGCACGGTGGTCCTCGCGCGAGCCCTCGCCGATCGAGACCGGCACGACGGGCACGCGCCGCGAGCGCACGGCGAACTGGAGCGGGATGCTGATGGCGGTGTCGGTGCC